>JAAZZJ010000285.1 GCA_014237695.1 Oscillospiraceae bacterium
CGCCGTCAAAAGCCACCTCCAGCAGCGCGTCGTTCCCCATGGGGCGGACAGAGAGGACCAGCCCCTTGCCGACAGGGCGGTGGGAAATGGCGTCCCCCTTGTCCAAATGCGGCAGGCCGGAAGAGGCGGCGGAGGGTGGGGTATATCCCGTGTCCCGCCGGGGACGGGGCGTTCCGCCGGAGGGAGCGCGGACTGTTCCGCTCCCCGCCGGAGAGGCGAAAGCTGCGGCGTCTCCGCCCCAGCGGGGCACGGCGGCAGGCTCCGTTTTGCTCTGCCAGTCAACAGGTTCCGCCGGCAGCTCCTCCAGGAACCGTGAAGGCAGGTTGCTGCTGGTGCGTCCATAGAGCATCCGCTGCCGGGCGGTGGTCATGGTCAGGCGCTGCCGGGCCCGGGTCATGGCTACGTAGCACAGACGGCGCTCCTCCTCCATTTCCTCGCTCTCACCGGAGGCCCGTCCGCTGGGGAAGACCCCCTCCTCCATGCCTACCACGAACACGTTGGGAAACTCCAGCCCCTTGGCGGAGTGCATGGTCATAAGAGATACGCAGTTGTCGCTGCTGGCGGAATCGTCCAGGTCGGTGTACAGCGCCACGCTGTCCAGAAAGCCCGCCAGGGAGGCAATGTCCGGATCGCCCTCCAGAAATCCCAGGATGCTGGAGCGCAGCTCCTGAACGTTCTCAATACGGCCCCGGCTCTCCATGTCGTTTTTTTCCTCCAGGGCCTTGATGTACCGGGTTTTCTCACACACCGCGTCATACAGCTCCGGCAGCTCCAGAGATCCCTCCAGATCCCGCAGCTCCTGGATGATGGCGGTAAAGCCCTTCAGCTTTCCGGCGGCGGATTTCAGAGTGGGGTAAGCCTCCGCCCGGACCATGACCTCCCACAGGCTCTTGCCCTCTGCGGCGGCCAGCTGGGAAGCCTTGTCCAGACTGGTGCCGCCGATTCCCCTGGCGGGAACGTTGATGATCCGCCGCAGCCGCAGGTCGTCCATGGGGTTGTTGATGACGCACAGATAGGCCAGCATATCCTTGACCTCCGCTCGGTCGAAGAACTTCATGCCGCCGTATACCCGGTAGGGAATTCCGTTGCGCTTGAGGGCCATTTCCAGGGCGTTGGACTGAGCGTTCATCCGGTAGAGGATGGCGTTGTCCTGCCAGTTTTCACCCCGGCCATAGCTCTCCAGTATTTTGCCGGCCACGAAGCTGGCCTCATCGGACTCACTGAACACGGTCTTTATCAACACCTTGTCCCCGGCGCCCGCCTGGGTCCAGAGAGTCTTGCCTGTGCGGCCGGTGTTGTTTTTAATAACGGTGTTGGCCGCGTCCAGGATGTTCTGGGTGGAGCGGTAATTCTGCTCCAGCCGGATGGTGCGGCAGGCGTCGTACTGCTTCTCGAAGTTGAGGATATTCTCGATGTTGGCCCCCCGGAAGCGGTAGATGGACTGATCGTCGTCACCCACCACGCAGATGTTCTCATAGCCCCCCGCCAGCAGGCGGGCCAGCAGATACTGGAGGTGGTTGGTGTCCTGATACTCATCGATCAGCACGTACTTGAATTTCCGCTGATAGAAGGAACGGACCTCCTCGTCTTTTTGCAGCAGATGGACGGTGTGGAGGATTATGTCGTCAAAGTCCATGGCGTTGGCCTCCCGGAGGCGGCGCTGGTAGCCGGCGTAGATCTCCGCGATCCGGGGCATCCGCCAGTCGCGGGAGGTGCGCGCCTCCTGGGCAAACCGGTCCGGGGACCAGTCCTTATCTTTGGCGTTGGAGATGATGCCCAGAACAGAGCGGGGCTGAAAATCCTTCTCGTCCATGCTTAAGGCCTTGAGTACGTCTTTGATGACCCGCTTGCTGTCATCGGTGTCGTAGATGGTGAAATTGCTGTCAAATCCCAGGCCCAGCTTTTCCACATCCCGCCGCAGGATGCGGATGCAGGCGGAATGGAAGGTTGCGGCCCAGATGTCCCGGGAGGCGGAGCCGCACATCCGCTCCAGGCGTTCCTTCAGCTCGCCTGCGGCCTTGTTGGTGAAGGTGATGGCGATGACTGACCAAGGGACAGCGGGCTCCACGGCGCACAGCCGGAAGGCCGCTTGCCAATCCTCCGGGGCGGGATTTTCCGGGAAATGCTCCAGAAAGGCCAGGTCTTCCTCGGAGGCCCAGCCCGGGACTTCATCGGTGTCGCTGCCCCGGCCGAAGGTGAGCAGGTTGTCCACACGGTTGATGAGTACGGTGGTCTTGCCGCTGCCGGCGCCGGCCAGCAGGAGCAGGGGCCCCTCAGTGGCCAGTACGGCCTCCTGCTGACGGGGGTTCATACGGGCGTAACGCTGTGCGATGACGGCCCGGCGGGCGGCAATATAGCGTGCGGTGAAATCTTGTGTCATAAGTACGTCCGGTCTCTCTTTCTTGAAATTTCTCAAACTCTATTCTACTATTCTTCGGCGGCGGGGTCAACGGGAAATTTTCAGGCTTGAAATTTTTGTTCGGCTTATAAACGGTACACCCCTCTCTGCCGGATTGCTCCTGGTCCGGCGGGGGAGGAGACGAGACAGGAGAGGGGCCCGATCTTTCCATCGAGCCCCTCTCCTATCAGATGCTTTATGCTGTACCCGACGAGAAGCATGGTGTCGTCACCCGTAAGCCGCCTGACATCGGGGCAGAGATCCAGATATCGCGGTAAGAATCTATGCTCATAGTCAGACGGTGTTCAGCGCCTGTGAATACAGGTTCTTAAAAAAGTCTTTTCAGGCCGTCAAGAGCGTTCTCCAGCTGCCCGGCGCCCAGCTTGGCCTTGATGCCGGTGATGATGGGCTGGAGCTGCTGCTCCGGCAGGTCCACACCGGTGAGCTGTTCCAGGGTCTTTACCGGGTCGCTCTGGAAGTTTTTCAGAAGGGCGGGGTCTTCCTGGAGCTTTTTGACCAGTTCGTCCACTTTTTCCTTGATGTCGATTTTCAGGTCCATGATGTGTCCTCCTATAATAAAAAATAGTGTCCGGGAAAAAGCGGTGCATGGACCCTTGTCCATGCACCGCTTTACTGCCAATCTGCCGTCCGGCCAGCCGGACGTGTCTCTATGACTTAATAGTAACGCTTGTTGCGGTTCTTCCGGGCCGCCTCAGATTTCTTGCGGCGCTTGACGCTGGGACTCTCGTAATGCTCCCTGCGGCGAACCTCCGCCAGAACGCCGGCCTTGGCGCAGCTGCGCTTAAAGCGTTTGAGCGCGCTGTCCAGGGATTCGTTCTCTTTGACGTGAACTTCGGACATCTATTTTCCCTCCCTCCGATACATCCGGTTTCGTCCTGGATGCTCTCTAGGGCCAATTACATGGCTTAACAATAAGGAATTATAACCAGTTTTTTTCTGTTTGTCAAGGCAATTATGCAGAAACTTACGGAAACGCAGGTTGTAACATTAAATGCGAAAGAACACGAACCCACCCGACAGGGTGCGGA
>JAAZZJ010000286.1:0-3139 GCA_014237695.1 Oscillospiraceae bacterium
CTCTTGCATGGGGCCCCCTGGAAAAGCGGCCGTTTATCCGTTCAGCGCGTCCAGCAGCTGCTTGAGCGTATCGTCCGTCACCTTGTCCGGCGAGAAGCTCACAAGGCCCCGCAGGGGCATGTAGCGCATCATCGCCAGACCCATGTCGGCGGATATGGCCTCCTGGGCCGTATCGCTGGCGTCGGCGTTGGGTGCGAAAGCCTTCTGGATGGACGCCAGCATGGGGCCAAGGGCCTCCTTGGCCTTGGGATCGGCCATGACGTCCATGAAGATGGAGTCGGCGGTGTAGCGCCGGGGAAGCGCCACGGTGGACTCCACCGTGACCTCGCCGGATACCTCGATATCCCGGGAGGACTGGCCTACCTCGATGGTGAAGGCCCCGGTCTCCACATGCCAGTCGTGGATGGCGGCGTTCCAGTAGGCGAAGGCGCGCTTATCCAGCGTAAAGGTCACGTCCCTGCTCTCGCCGGGCTGCAGCTCCACCTTTTCGAAGCCCTTCAGCTCCCGGATGGGGCGCAGCACGGTGCTTTCCCTGTCGCCCACGTACAGCTGCACCACGGTCTTTCCGGCGCGGCTGCCGGTGTTGGTCACGGTGACGGTGGCGGTGAGGGTCTCCTGGTCGGTGATCTTCGCCCCGCTCAGGCGCAGGTTGGAGCAGGCGAAGGTGGTGTAGCTCAGACCGAAGCCGAAGGGGAAGAGGACCGGCATCTCCTTCTTGTCATAGTACCGGTAGCCCACGAATACGCCCTCCCGGTAGTCCGCCTCGTTGCCCTCGCCGCCGTAATAGAGGTAGGAGGGGTTGTCGCTGAGCTTCACGGGGAAGGTCTCCGCCAGATGGCCGCAGGGGTTGGCGTCGCCGTAGAGCAGCCGCACGGCGGCGATGCCCACCGCCTGACCGCCCAGATAGGCCTCCAGGACCGCCTTGACCTTGCCCAGCCAGGGCATTTCCACCGGGGAGCCGTTGTGCAGCACCACCACGGTATTGGGGTTGGCCCCGGCCACCGCCTCGATGAGCCTGTTCTGGCAGGCGGGCATGGCCATATGGGCGCGGTCGTAGCCCTCGGACTCGTAGGCGTCGGGGAGTCCGGCGAAGACGACGGCCACCTTCGCGGCCTTCGCGGCCTGGACGGCCTCGGCGATCATTTCGTCGGTTGCCATGTCCCTGGCGGCGCTGTAGCCCTGGACGTAGGTCACGGGCAGGCCCTGGGCCGCCTCCACGGCGGAGGTGGTGCGGAAGGCGTTGATATGGGAGCTGCCGCCGCCCTGGAACCGGGGCTTGGCGGCAAATTCGCCGATGAACACCACCTCGTCCGTCTTGTTCAGCGGCAGGATGCCGTCGTTTTTCAGCAGCACCATGCACTCCTCGGCGATCCGGGCGGAGAGCTGGTGGTCCGCCTCCTGATCCCAGGGGGTCTCGGGCCGGGCGTTGTCCAGATAGCGGTAGTTGATCTCCAGGATCCGCTCGCAGGCCTGGTCCACAATCTTCTCGTCCAGCTCGCCGGACTTCACGGCGGCCACGATCTTCCGGTCGTTGATCCCGCCGGAGGAGGGCATCTCCAGGTCCAGCCCGGCGGCCACGCCGGCCACCCGGTCGGACACCGCGCCCCAGTCGGACATGACGTAGCCCTTGAAGCCCCATTCCCCGCGCAGCACGTCGGTGAGGAGCCAGGGGTTCTCGGAGGCGTACACCCCGTTGACGCGGTTGTAGGAACACATCACCGTCCAGGGCTGGGCCTTCCGCACGGAGATCTCAAAGGCGGGGAAGTAAATTTCCCGGAGGGTCCGCTCGTCGGCGTTGGAGCTGGAACTCATGCGGCGATGCTCCTGGCTGTTGGCGGCAAAGTGCTTGATGGAGGTGCCCACGTTTTTGCTCTGGACGCCGTTGATGTAGGCGGCGGACATCTCTCCGGCCAGATAGGGGTCCTCGGAGAAGTATTCGAAGTTCCGCCCGCACAGGGGGGAGCGCTTGATGTTCACGGCGGGGCCCAGCACCACGCCCAGCTTCTCATGCTGGCAGCTGTCGCCGATGGCCTGGCCCATCCGGCCCATGAGGTCCCGGTCGAAGGAGGAGGCGGTGGCGCAGGCGGCGGGCATACAGACGGCCTTGATGCTGTCGTTGACCCCCAGGTGGTCCGCCTTTTCATCCTGCTTGCGCAGGCCGTGAGGGCCGTCGCTGACCATGACGGAGGGCACCCCCAGGCGCTCCACCGGCTTGGTGTGCCAGAAGTCCAGGCCGGAGCAGAGACCGGCCTTCTCCTCCAGGGTCATCTGGGAAACAAGAGCTTTGATATCCATTCTTTTCTTCCTCAATTCTCGATAGTCCGGTATCAGCCTGCGCTCAGCTCGTCTACGGTACTCAGATCCCACTCCTCATGGATCTTGGGCACATCGCTGATGAGGCGCTTGGTGTAGGCGGCCTGGGGATTCAGGATGACCTCGTCCGCCTTGCCGTACTCCACGAACTTGCCATGCTCCATGATGTACACCGTGTCGGAGATGTAGTAGGCCAGGCCGATGTCGTGGGTGATGAAGATGATGGTCATGCCCACCTCGTCCCGCAGCTGGAGCAGCATATCCAGAATGGTGGCCCGGGAACAGGCGTCCACCATGGAGGTGGGCTCGTCGGCCAGGAGAATCTTGGGCTTGAGCAGGAAGATGCGGGCGATCATCAGACGCTGCATCTGGCCGCCGGACAGCTCGAAGGGGTACTTGTTGGTCAGCTCGGCGAACTTCAGGTTGACGAAGGAGCAGGCCTCCGTCATCATATCAAATTTCTCCTGCCTGGACAGGTTCTTCCCGCCCCGCATGTTGATGCAGTCCAGCAGGACGGTGTCGATCTTGTTGAAGGTGTTGAAGGAGGCGAAGGGGTCCTGGAAAATGGCCTGGATGCCCTTCCAGTACTCCCGGCGCTTGGAGCCGCTGGAGATGTCCCGGGTCTTGCCCTGGAAGAGAATCTCCCCGGAGGTCTGATTGGAAAGGCCCAGGAGCATCTTGGACAGGGTGGTCTTGCCGGAGCCGGACTCGCCCACGATGGAGACGAACTCCCCCTCGTGGAAGTCGAAGTCCACGTGGTCCACGGCCACGGTCCGCTTCTCGCCCAGGCCGAAGATCTTGGTGACCCCCCGTCCGGAGAGGCACA
>JAAZZJ010000286.1:3160-3433 GCA_014237695.1 Oscillospiraceae bacterium
TCACGTCCCACGAGGCAGCGGTACATGCGCCCCTCGCCGAACTCCTTCTCCGGCACCATGCCGAAGCGGCACTCGGGCCGGGCGTACCTGCACCGCTCGGCGAAGCGGCAGCCGTCCGGCGGCTTTTTCAGGTTGGGGGGCGTACCGGGGATGGCGGCCAGCTTGTGCCCCCGGGTGCCCTCCTCCGGGACCAGGATGGAGCCCATGAGGCCGTGGGAATAGGGATGGACGGGGTCGAAGACCATCTCCTTGGCGCTGCCCCGCTCCACGATC
>JAAZZJ010000287.1 GCA_014237695.1 Oscillospiraceae bacterium
AGACAGCCATAGGGCCCGACTGGATCGGGCATCTCGACCAGGACCGAGCGCACCCGCTCGGGGATGTCACCGATGCCGGGTATCAGGTAGCCACTCATCCGGGGATTGACGATCCGGCCGTCCACCACCTTCCCGGTGGGGATGTCGTACCGCGCGGGGCTGGGCTCCGCGTTCAGCTCCAGGGCGATGGCCTCCAGGTCCAGATCCCTGCCGGGGACGCTCTCAAAAGGGGCGTCCGCCGTTCCCGCCCCGCCGTCCAGGTCCGTGATGGCGCGGATCAGCGCCGGCTGGTCCAGGGTGCGGCCCTCGGCGGGCTTGACGGCGTAGATGCCGTCCTCAGTCAGCTCGTAGCTGCCGTCCACCTGCTCCTGGTCGAACAGCGCCGCCATCTCCGCCGCCGTCTGCCGGAGGGTATCGTCGTCGTAATAGACCACCAGGTCCGAGGAATTATGTCCGCCCAGAAGGCCCGTCAGCATGGTCCAGCCGTTTTTTATCCAGCCCAGGCCGCCCTCCTCCCGGCCCACGCTCCAGGCCGCGCCGGCAAGGGACTCGCTGTTGATGTATGCGCCCAGCTCCTTCTGGGTACGCCGGCCCAGCTCCTCGCCGCCGGCGGTGAGGACCACCTCCCCCGACAGGAGGGAATCGGCAGTCAGCGTCTGGCGCAGCTGGTTCTGCGAGAGCCCCGACAGGCTCCGGTCCCCCAGAGTGACGCCGGGGAAGACTCGGTCATAGCTGGCCGCGTAGAAGCACAGCGCCGCCATGCCGCCCACCAGCAGGGCAGCCGTAATCCCCAGGGCAATTCCAACGGCCCCGGAGCCTTTCCGCTTGGTCTGCGGCATTTCTCCCGGGGCGACCCGTTTCCCGCTCATGGCAACCTCCTCCTTCCCCGGGGGGTGACGAACGGGCGGACCCATCCTCTCCCAAAATACTGGGGAAGCATCTGCATGAAATCACATCATCTAGTGTACCACATTCCAGGCAAAAAAGATTTACAATTTTGTAACAAGCGGACGAAAAATTTTTCCCATCTCTTACAAAAAAGCGGGGTCCTCCCGCGAAGGGCCCGGCGTTTATGGGGCTCTGGAGGCATTCGCCGCTACGCGTCCGGAATAATCACGGCTTCCCCCGTCTTCAGGGAAGTCCGCGCGTCAATAACCCGCTGGTTCCGGCTGCCCCGCCAGGGCAGGGCCAGACTCCGCTGCTCCAGAAGGAAGGGGCCGTCGATCAGCACGTCCACCTCCTCCAGCAGGGCCCGCTGGGCCGGAGTGCCCCGGTCCCGCAGATGCTCGAAGGTCCAGCCGGAATAGGCCCAGACGTTCAGGCCGTGTTCGTGGGCGGTCTTTGCCAGAGCAAGACAGTCCTCCGGCTGGGCGAAGGGGTCGCCGCCGGAGAGGGTCAGACCGTCGGTGAGGGGATTTTTCAGCAGCTCTTTGGCCACCTCCTCCACCGTCATATCCCGGCCGCCGCCGGGATCGTGGCTCTCGGGGTTGTGGCAGCCGGGGCAGTGGTGGGGACATCCCTGGACAAAGCAGGAAAACCGGAAGCCGGGACCATCCACAATGGAGTCCTGGACCAGACCAAAAATTCTCATGGGAAACGCCTCCTTTTCCGCCATCATAGCACGGCAGGATGGTCCTGTCAACGGCTGCGCGCCCTACTTCCAGAGATGGATCACTCCCGCGTCCTGGAACTGCTTGAGCAGCAGCAGGACCACCGGGAAGAGGATCATGCCGCCCACGCCCAGGAAGCGGAAGCCCAGGTACATGGCCAGCAGGGCGGTGATGGGGGGCAGGTCCGCCTGCCCCGCCAGAAGGCGGGGCTCCAGCAGGGTGTGGACGATCAGTCCGACGGCGTAGAGGGCCAGCAGGGCCAGGCCCTGCTCCATGTTTCCCATGAGGAAGCACCCCAGAGCCCAGGGGAACAGCACCGTCCCCGTCCCCAGCACCGGCAGGGCGTCCACCAGGGCGGTGAACACCGCCGCCAAGAGGGCGTAATCCAGACCCATCCACAGAAATCCCGCCAGCAGTACGCCAAAGGTTGCCAGAATGAGAAGCATCTCCGCCCGCAGCCATTTGAGGATGGTGGTGCGGAAGCACTGGGCCGCCCGGCGGCACTTGTCCTGCCACGCCAGGGGGAGCTGCCGTTTCAGGAAGGCCAGGATGGCGGGGTAGTTGAGGCTGGTAAAGTACACCGCCAGCACGGTGGTCACCAGAAAGAGCCCGGCGTCCGGCAGCTTTGCCAGCAGGGAGGACGCCGCCCCCATGATCCGGGTCCCCGCCGCCCCGGCGATGGAGGGGCCCTCCTCCATCAGCTGTCCGGCCAGCAGGTCCAGGACGGAGCGGATGGGGGAGGGGCTGGCGGCGTACCAGCCCTCGATCTTGTCCAGCATTCCGTTCCACAGGGCGGGGAAGCGGCCGATGAGCTGGGGGAGGCGGTCGGACCACTGGCGCAGCTCCATGGCCAGCCGGGCCGCCAGCAGCACCAGGCCGCCCCCCAGCACCAGCAGCAGCGCCGTGGTCACCACCCCCGCGGCGAAGCTCCGGCGCACCCGCATCCACCGCCGCAGCTTCTGCACCGAGGGTTCCACCATGGCGCTTAAGGCCAGGGCCAGCAGAAAGGGAAGCAGGGGCGCCAGCAGCCATTTGAAGAATACCACCGCCCCGCCCAGCCAGAGCAGGGCGGTGATTGTCCTTTGTAAAAAGACACTTAGTTGTGACATATAGACAAATGTAACCTCTTTTCCTCCTGGCCGCCAGGAAAGATTGTGGAATTTTCCAGGGAAACCTGGGTTGTAAAAAGGGGACGGGTGTGTTACACTAACATCATTCGAGGACATGTGACCGCAAGGGGGATACACTATGGGGACACCGACCAAATTTTATATTGTGGCGGCCTCGGCGCTGCCGGAGATTTTTATTAAGGTGGCGGAGGCCAAGCGGATGATGCTCTCCGGGGAGGCGGCCACCGTGGGGGAGGCCACCCGGCTGGTAGGCATCAGCCGCAGCGCGTTTTATAAGTATAAGGACGCGGTGCAGCCCTTCAACAACATGAAATCCGGGCGGATTATTACTTTTTACGCCATGCTGAAGGATAATCCCGGGGTACTGAGCAATGTACTTGCTATTTTTGCCGGGAGCGGGGCGAATATACTGACCATCAACCAATCGATCCCGACCAACGGCTGCGCGGCGGTGACCATATCGGCGGAGACCTCCGATATGGAGATCTCTTTGGAGGAGCTGATCGGGCAGGCCGGGGGGCTGGAGGGGGTTGTCAAATTCGAGATCCTGGCGGGGTAAGGCGGCCCTGGGGGCCGCCGCCGTTTCTTATTTCTAGTCGTTACCCCGGGGCCTGCGCGGCCCCGGACCCTGCGGTTACTTTTGCCGCGCGGCAAAAGTAACCAAAAACGCGCT
>JAAZZJ010000288.1 GCA_014237695.1 Oscillospiraceae bacterium
TGAGAAAAGATGGCTGTGGCCGTCGTCGTGTTGCAGACCTTCGCCGGCAAGCGTCGTGCGGCCCGAAGTGCCACCGATCAGAAATCCCCGCACTTGAATATCGCCCGCCGCCCAGGCGAGATCACCGATGCGCTGAACGAGGGGCTGCCACCACATTGTGACCACTGCGAGCTCCTGAGCCAGTCCGAGCAGGTGTCCGATGTTCGCCGGACATGTCCGATTTCGGACAGCCGATTGGACATGCGGCTTCCAAGCTGGCTGGCTATTGGCGATGGACAGCCCCCTGCACAGCTTCCCGGGGCCGTTCATGAAGTTCTTCCGCTGGTAAGCGGTCATCTCCGCAGCCGGGACCCCGAACCGCCGCCGGGCGGCGGCGTCAACGTTGGATACCGGCACGCAGCCTCGTATCAGGATGGCGGCGGCTTCCCCTTCCGGTCCCGTGACGAAGTTGAGGCAGCTGTACATGCCGTAGATCAGGTAGACGTAGGACGTGCCGGGGGCGGCATAGAGGGTCTCCGTCCGGGGAGTGCGCCGGCCGCCGTAGGCATGGCAGGCCTTGTCGGTGGCCCCCACGTAGGCCTCCGTCTCCGTGATCCGGCAGACGATGCGCTCTTCGCCGTCGCTGCGGATCAGATAGCGGCCCAGCAGGTCCTGGGCGGCCGCAACGGTATCCCGGAGAAAAAATTTGCTGTCGAGTCTTGCCATTTGTCCACCTCTTTGGTATGATACAATGTCAGCGCCTATTGTATCACACTTTGGCGCTTGAATGCAAGGATGAGGTAAATTGTCATGAATGAAAAAATGATGCGCAGGCTGGCCAAGCCTATGCTGTTTGCGGCGGCGTTTATCTGGGGCAGCTCCTTCTTTATCATGAAGGACGCGCTGGACGCGCTGCCGGTGCAATACCTGCTGGCGATTCGTTTTACCGCCGGCGCGGTGCTGCTGGGACTCCTGTGCTGGAAGAAATGGCGTATATTCACGCCGGATTATCTCTGGCGGGGAGCTGTAATCGGCGGATTTCTCTATCTGGCGTACTCCGTGCAGACTTACGGACTGGCGCTGACGACGCCGTCAAAGAACGCGTTTCTGACGGCTGTGTACTGTGTGCTGGTCCCCTTCCTCTACTGGGCCTTCGCCGGAGTCAGGCCGGACCGGTACAATGTAATCGCGGCGGTGCTGTGTGTGGCCGGTGTGGGACTGGTGAGCCTCACCGGGGATCTGACGGTAAACCCGGGGGATGGGCTGACGCTGGTGTCGGCGGTGTTTTACGCCTCCCATATCGTTGCGGTGGCGAAGGTCTCTGCGGGGAAGGATATTTATCTGCTGACGGTGTTTCAGTTTGCGTTCTCGGGGCTGTACGCCTGGATAGGCGGAGCGGCTGCGGAGACATTCCCCGCCCAGGCGCTGGTCCGGCCGGAGGTGGTGCTGCCGATGGTCTATCTGGCGGTGATGGCAACCACCGCCGCACTGCTGTTTCAGAACGTGGGGCAGGTCTGGTCTGACCCGGCGTCGGCGTCTGTGATCTTGTCGCTGGAGTCAGTGTTTGGCGTTCTCTGCTCGGTAGCTTTTGCGGGAGATCAGATCAGCGGAAAAATGCTTCTGGGGTTTGCGCTGATTTTTGTTGCGGTAGTTTGCAGTGAGACAAAGTTTTCCTTTATGCGGGGGGAAAAGATAGCGTCTTAGAAACGATTTTCCCGGGCCTGGAGGCGGGCAGCCCCGGACCGCCGGGGAGAAAAAAGCGGAGCGGTCCGAAGGGCCGCAGATCAAAAGGGAGGACGGTGTGAAGCGCCGTTCCAAGGAGGACACTCCATGTCAAATTTCTGGGGCCATTTCAAGACCATCACCACCCATAAACTGCGCGTCATGAAATACTGCTTCAGGGCGGGCCTGTACAAGCAGGGCCTCCTCCACGATCTGAGCAAGTATACTCCTGTTGAATTTCTTCCCGGCGTAAAATATTACCAGGGCAACCGGAGTCCCAACGAGATGGAGCGTCTGGAGAAGGGGTATTCCTCCGCCTGGCTCCACCACAAGGGAAGAAACAGGCACCACCTGGAGTACTGGATCGACTACGCCCCGGAACTGGGCTACAAAATGGGCGGCATGGAGATGCCGGTCAACTACGTGGTAGAAATGTTCTGCGACCGCATCGCCGCCTGCCAGATCTACCAGAAGGAGAAATACACCGACGCCTCTCCCTGGGACTACTATGCCAAGAGCCTGGACCACTACATCATCCACCCCAAGACCCAGGCCCTGCTGGAAAAACTCCTCCTCATGCTCCGGGATGAGGGAGAAGGACCCGCCTTCGCCTACATCCGCCGCGAAGTGCTGAAAAACGACAAATGATCCCGGTCCCGGCCAAATGTAAACCTCCGGTTAGCAGAAAAACCGTCCCGGTTGGTGGACCAGCCGGGGCGGTTTTGCTATGCTGGGAGGGAAAGGAGGCATCCGTCAATGACAGTAGGACAACGGATCGCGCAGCAAAGAAAAGAACACGGCCTCAGCCAGGAGGCCCTGGGCGAAGCCCTGGGGGTATCCCGCCAGTCCGTATATAAATGGGAGAGCGGCTCCACTCTGCCGGAGATAGACAAATTGATCGCCCTCAGCAGGCTCTACGGCGTGACCATCGGCTGGCTGCTGGGCGTGGATGAACCTGCCGGAAGCGGGGCCGGGGAGCCCGTCCCGCCCCCCGCTCCCGGAGACGCCGGGCTGACGGAGGAACAATTGAAAATGGTGGAGGAGATCGTGGACCGCTACCTTGCGGCCCAGCAGCCGCCGAAAAAGCGCCGCTGGCCCTGGTTCGCGGGCGCGGCGGCGGGAGTCGTGCTGCTGGTGGTCCTGACCAACCTGCGGGGAGAGCTGCGGACCATGCGGGACCAGTACAACGCGCTGCAAAGCTCCATTGCCAACGTGACATACTCCGTGGACAGCCAGATCGGCAGCATCACCAACCGCGTGGAGACGGTGCTGAAGGGCATGAACGACCTCACCGCCAGCTACGGCGCGGAGATCGTCTCCGGCGACCTGGCCGCCAATACCGTGACCTTCTCCGCATATGCCGCCCCCAAGACCTACACCGAGGGCATGACTGCGGTGTTTCTGGTGGAGGACGGCATTGATACCCTGGAGATCCCCGGCGAATTGGGGGAGAACCACACCTTTTCCGCCCGATTGACCTGCGCCCTGACCGATGGCATCAATATCTCCGTGGTGTTTATCACCGGCGGCGTGAGGGAGACTCAGCTGCTTGAGACCTACAGCGGCCTCTACGTCAACTCCCTGCCCGATGTGGGAGATACCTCCGGTCCTCGTTTTGCTATGGTGTGGAAGGACTTGAATGTGGATGGCGCGCTGGACTTTACCGGGGAGTATGCCACTTTCCGCCGC
>JAAZZJ010000289.1 GCA_014237695.1 Oscillospiraceae bacterium
AGCGCATTTCGGTCCAAACCTCTTGCATTCCTGCTTCCGGAAACTAAACTGTGGATATGGCGGCGAGTCCGCCGCAATTTGGAAAGGAGGAATCATCCATGGAACCGATTTCTGGTATCTGCTCCGGCACGGTGCGTCCGGCTGCCGCCGGCAGCATAAAGGAGGCGGACCGGGTCCAGCCGCCCCGGGAGGGGAGTTGTCCCGCAAAACCCGTAATGGACGAGTATGCCCCGGAGGAGAAGCGGGAGCCCTCCGGTCTGTACTGGCCGGGAAAAGACGAGGACGGCAGTCCGAAAATCTTTTTTGACCGCCCGGAGCAGCGGGATCCGCCTGAGGAGCCTGCTGCCCCCGAGGCATCCGGAGAACTGCGGGAGAAAACTCCCGTCAAGAAGACAGAGTCCTGCACTGGCAGTACCGATCAGGTGGATCGGGAGATCGAGCGCCTGAAGAGGAAGCGCGATGAACTGAAAGAACAAATCAGCCGCGAAACAGATCCGTCCAAGGCTGAGCGCCTGGAAAAAATGCTGGCCCAGGTGGAGCGGGAGCTGCGCCAAAAGGACAATGACACTTACCGCCGCCAGCATTCGGTGTTTTCCTGAAGTTCTGCAATCACCGAATTTAGGACTTGCCAAACCTTCCCAAATCAGATATAATAACAAAAGCGTTTACTTTTGGCAAACGAAAAATTCGGATGATAAGGAGACAAGAAAATGCCACTGTTTTACACCGCTGTCCCGGAGGGCTCGGCCAGCATGATGTCCCTGCTGATCCCCCTGGTCCTGATGATTGCGCTGATGTACTTTTTGATGATCCGCCCGGAGAACAAACGGAAAAAGCAGGCGGAAGAGATGCGCAACAGCCTGAAGAAGGGGGATCAGATCACCACCATCGGCGGCATCGTGGGCAAGATTGTCCAGGTAACGGACGAGAATATCATCATTGAGACCAGCGATGACCGTGTGCGTATGGAGCTGACAAAGTGGGCCGTTTCCACCAACAACAGCAATCCCCCTGCGGACGCCAAAAAGGCGAAGAAGACCGCGGAGGAGGAGCCCGCCAAGCTGGAGGATGGCTCTGACAGCGAGACCAAATAACCCTATCCTGCCGCATATTCTATTCTCCCGGCCAATATACTGGTTTATATCAGTAATTGGCCGGGAGGTTCTGTTTATGTCAAAGGTTGTCATGTCTCTGCCGGATGGGATGGTCAAAAACTGCCTGATCGGAGGAGGAATTTCGCTGCTGTCCTACATCCTGCTGCAAATGCTGTGCGCTCTGCTGGTGGACCGGGGGGTGCTTGGGCTGGAGCAGATGTATCCTCTGGTGTGCGTCACGGCCGCCCTGGCGTCCTTCCTTGGCTGCGGCTACAGCGTACTGAAAGGGAAGGGGACATCCATGCTGTCCGTACCGGTGGTAGTCGTGGTCTTTCTGGCACTGACGCTGGCTGCCGCCCTGCTTACAACGGAGACTGTGCGGATTGAGAACGGCCTCACCGGTCTGGGCCTGTCCATGGCGGCAGGCGGGCTGCTGGCCGCGCTGGTGGGGTATAATCTTCCCAAAGGGAGGCGGGGAAGACCCGGAAGCCGCAGGCGGCGGAAGTGAGACAGCCTTGTCAAGGGGTGAAAATAACCAAAATTCATTCAATTTCCACAAAAATGAAATCGGAGAAGGGGAGAGGGATGATTACGCGCTGTAATCATCCCTCTCCCCAGATGTGGGGGACATCTCGCAGACAATCCACAAAATGTTCCGGGAAACCCATTGAACCGTCCTGCTTTTGCGGATGGATCTTATAGGTTGACATAATATTGTTTACATAATATTTTGTCATAATTGACAAAATAACTGTGCATTCTCGATTTTCTCTTGCGAAATGGTGAAATTTGCACTATATTTATAAGCAGGCACGATACCCTGTTCTTTCCAGCGGTCCACATAAGATGCGGCCGCTTTGGTTTCCGATTGTGCCGCGCCGCTTCTAAAACTTGTCCAAGCCGCATAGGCTGTGGCGAGGTGATGGAAGATGCGTGGGCGAATGGTACTGCGAACGATCCGCCTGGGAGGCTGGGACCCAAATCTGATCCGGCTGCTTCTGCTGGCGCTGGCCTTTCTGGCCGGGGCCCTGGGGGGGCATCTGTATGCCGGTTCCTGTGGCGAAGAAGCCTGGGAGGCATTGGGGCAATATTTGGGGGACTACTGCCGTCTTTACGATGGCGGCGGGGTGGAGATCTCCTTGCTCAGCTGCGTGGTCATGTATTTTGGATATGCCGTGCTGCTGTTCCTGCTGGGATTTTCTGCGGCGGGGGTGGTGCTGATTCCGGCGCTGTCCGGGGTCTTTGGCTTTTTTACGATGTATACGGTGTCCTGCTTCGTCCGGTGTTACGGAAGGGCAGGGGCCGCTTTGGCCCTGGGGGCCATGGTGGTGCGGCTGGTGTTTACGCTGCCCTGCTTTTTTCTGCTGGCGGAGGCGGCGTGGCCGCTGTCTACAGAACTGTTTGCGCTCTCCTTCGGGCGGGGCAAGCGCTCGTCTCCCGTGTTGTATGGGAGCCGTTATTTTTTATGGTTTGTGTTGTGTGCCGTGATTCTGGCGCTGGGGGTGTTCTGCGAGCGGCTGTTGACGCCGCTGCTGTTCCGTCTGGCGCTGGGTGCGATATAGACTGAAGAAGAGGATGGGATGCTGTGACGGAATATTATATTGAGGGTTTTGCGGGTTATCTGGAGCTGGAGCGCAGTGCATCCAATAATACCATCACCTCCTATGTCCGGGACGTCACGCAGTTTTCCCGATACCTCCTGGAGTCGGAGGATGTAGAACTGCCCCAGGCGGAGACGGAGCATATTGAGCGCTACATATCCGCAATGGCCGGAAAGGGAAAGTCTGCTGCCAGCATTGCCCGCAGCGTGGCCTCGCTGAAGTCCTATTACGGCTATCTGCACAACCGCGGAGTGATCCGCTGCAATCCCGCCAAAGACGCCGCGCCGGTGAAGACGGAGCGCAAGCTGCCCCAGATTCTCACCGGCAAAGAGGTGGAGCTTTTTTTGGATCAGCCTCAGTGTGTGGATCCCAAGGGCTACCGGGACCATGCTATGCTGGAGCTTCTGTACGCCACAGGGATCCGGGTCAGCGAACTCATTGGTCTGAACGTGGGAGACGTAAATCTGGTGGGTTCGTTCATCCGGTGTGCCAGCCGCGGGAAGGAGCGGATCATTCCGCTGTACTCCGGCGCGGTAAAGGCCCTGGGGGATTACATGAAAGATGTTCGTGGACAGCTGGTGCTGGACCCCAGAGAGCGGGCGCTGTTTGTAAACATGAGCGGCGAGCGGATGAGCCGCCAGGGGTTTTGGAAGATCATCAAGTATTACCAGGAGAAAGCGCAGATCAACA
>JAAZZJ010000028.1:0-1811 GCA_014237695.1 Oscillospiraceae bacterium
GTTCAAAGGCGGCAAAGGCGTCGTGCAAATAAGCGTCCGCGTTCGGCATGGTGATGTCTCCCATAGTTCCGTTGAAATAAAGGCGCGTTTTTCAGCGTCCCATCACATTATAAGGGCCTTTTCCTGGTTTTGCAACTGATAAATTGCCTGGGAAAGGAAATGTTCCAGCCTTTGAGGCCGGCGCACGGTCCACATGCCCGATTATACATCAAAAATTGAATTATAATATCTGAAATTGTTCCTTTTTCAAGAAACTACATATACCACACAAAGGAGGGACGCTATGAGCGTTTTTACAAGTGAGCGGGACGCATTTGCCGCGCATCTGCGGCAGGAGGAACGTTCTTCCGGCACTATTGAGAAATATCTGCGGGATGCTGCCGAATTCTCCCGCTGGCTGGGCGGACGGGCCCTGAACAAGGAAGCCGCCGCCGGATGGCGGGAACACCTGCTTGAGGAGGGATATGCCCCTGCCACCATCAACTCCATGCTGTCGGCGGTCAATGCCCTGCTTCGGTTTCTGGGACGGGAGGACTGCCGGATCAAGTTTCTCCGGGTGCAGCGCAGGGCTTTCCGGGAGCAGTCCCGGGAAATGACGCAGGCTGAGTACAGGAGACTCCTCGCTGCGGCGGCGGAACATAGACAGGACCGGCTGGGATTGCTGATGGAAACCATCTGCGCCACCGGGATCCGTGTTTCGGAGGTACAATATATCACTGTGGAGGCCGCTCGGAACGGAAGAGCGGAGATTTACCTGAAAGGGAAGATCCGCACGATCCTGCTCCCTGCAAAGCTCTGCCGAAAGCTGCTGAAGTATGCCCAAAAGCACAATACCGCCTCGGGAGAAATTTTCCTCACCAGAAGCGGAAAGCCCATTTCCAGACGCCAGATTTGGCGTGAGATGAAAGCGCTGTGCCAGAAAGCGGGCGTGGAAAGCTCGAAGGTCTTTCCTCACAATCTGCGGCACCTGTTTGCCACCGCGTTTTACAGAGCCTGCCGGGATATTGTCAAGCTGGCGGATATTCTGGGACATTCCTCTATCGACACAACTCGGATTTATCTCATGACCACCGGGGCGGAGCATGCGCGGCAGCTGGAAAAGTTGGGGCTTGTAACATAGTTTCGTCATTGTGGACAAAATCTGCATTTCGTATGTAAATCCTCAAAAAGCAGGCAAAAATGCAGAATGAATATAATTGAAACAGGCATAAAAAGGCTGGGACGGCAAAAACATTTGTTTTGCGGCCCCTGGTTTTTGTACCTGTTTTGCTATTTTGCTGAAAATGAAAAAATATCTTCCATTATCTGTTCAGTGTGCTATAATAAAAGATAAATAGCTGGAATATCTATGTAGGCGAAATGCAGATTTTGTCTACATCGATTCAATGCGGCCGCATCAGAATCCGGCGGAAGTGCAAATGCAAAAGAATTCGGGGAAATCCGCATTTCAGACTCCGCCTGGGAGAGTTAATCCGCGCAGTATGTTCCCTCGCCTCCGCGCCCTGTGCCGGAGACGGGTGACATAAAAAGGACGAGGAAAGGAGGCGGACCCATGAATGCAGGCTTTGCAGAGGGGATTCCCCCGGGCCGGGCAGCCCCGCCGTATGTGCATCGGGACGGCGGGGCTGAAGGGCAGAGGACACGATGAAGCGTCGGATGATACGCACGAGCTGAATCCCTTATCATTGGGCAGCCCTTCATGAAGAAATTCGTTACCAGGTTTGATTTGGACGAGAAGAAGATCGGCTTCGAGATTCCCAACAGCAAGATCGAGGTGGTTGTCGTACAGGGCTAATTAAAAACAAAGGCAT
>JAAZZJ010000028.1:1821-14020 GCA_014237695.1 Oscillospiraceae bacterium
TGGGACGCAAAGCCAGAGGCTGCGGGACGGTATTCCGTCCTATGCTCGTTCGGCTGCAACCGGCAAACCGTTGGAAACGGCGGGACAGCAAAGCCAGAGGCTAAAGAGCGGCGTGCCGCTCTACGCTCGTTCGGCTACCGGATACTTTGCATCCGAACAATTCTGCAAAGAAAGGAAGAATTGTATGAAGATTTATAAGACCCTGCGCAAGCGCGGACTTGCCCTGTTCCTCGCCTTGACGATGTGTTTGAGCCTGATCCAAACCACCGCGCTGGCTGACGACTTGACCAGTCCGGCAGATGAAGGAACCATCTGCGGGATCCCTGCCCATACGCACACCGGTGAGTGCTGCGCTCCTGGTTCCGAGCTGGCCTGCGGCCTGGAGGAAGCGGAGTGCCATACCCATGATGAGGCGTGCTTTGCAGTCAGCGAGAAGCTGGCCTGCACGCTGGAGGAGACCGGGACGGCCGGGGGACATACCCATGACAGCGCGTGCTGGGGGCCCCTTACGGAACTGGTCTGCGGCATTCCCGAGGGGGAGGACCACATCCATGACGGCAGCTGCTATCAGCCCGTTACTGAGCTGATTTGCGGGCTGGAGGAGGACGAGAGCCACACCCACGAGGATGTCTGCTGCGCACCTGTGGAGGGCTTGATCTGCGGGCAGGAGGAAGCCGAAGCGGTTGAGGGGCATACCCACTCTGCCGAGTGCTATGTAACCGAAAGCGTGCAGATCTGTGAGTTGGAACAAACCGAGGGACATGTCCACGGGGAAGACTGCTATAATACAGTGTTGGCCTGCGGTTTGGACCAACACGAGCATGATGCGGAGGACTGCTACCCGGTTCCCGCAGACGTGCAGGATTTTCTGGAGTTGGCTGAGCGCCTGCCTGCTCTTGAGGACATCAACGCGGACAACTGCGAGAAGGTCATGACGCTGGTGTATGTGGAACTGGCTGACGCATGGGAAGCTCTGAAAGATGAACACATGGACCGCGCAGACGTTCAGGCCGCAAATGAGCGAATGAGGGCGGTCGCGGCGGTGCTGAGTGATACCGGCTTCTATAGTGATGAGAGACCCGTCTACTATGTTGACCATGTCAATGGTACCGATTGGAGTCACAGACCACTGCAGGATGTGATCGACGAGGTGGGAAGCACCCCATGCACTATCGTTGTCAAAGAAGCGATCTATGTTAAAACTTCTGGACCTAACGGGGGACAGATAAAGATTGCCGCGGACCAGGATATCATCATCAAAGCTGAGGACAGCGGATCGATCAATCGGGAAACCAATCCGAGTTACGGCAGGAATTCCGGCTATCTGTTTAACGTTGAGGGAATGCTCAGGCTGGAAAACATTTCCGTTTCGGGCGGCAAAAATGATGATGGGGATAAAGTGACAAAAAATGCCTTGGTCCTTGTTCAAGGCGAGAACGCCTCTTTGACACTGGGCAGTGGAGCTGTTCTAAAAGACAATGCGAACTATGCACCTACTGGGCAGGGGGGCGCGGTCTATATCAGTCAAGGCAGCCTCACTATGGAATCCGGTTCCCGTATTGAAGGCTGCACCGCCAGCCACGGCGGCGGCGTTCATGTCGGAGGCAGTGCCAGCTTTACTGCGAATAGCGGTGCAAGTATTACTGGCTGCCAGTCCGCTCACGGGTCTTCCGTCTATCCGGCAGAGGGGGCGGAATTCCACAATGATGCAGGCATAGACGGCGTTTATCCTTTGGAGAATCCCACGCCGGCCAGGCCTGAACACCGGATTTATGTAACAGTATTGGTCGATGGCTCCAACGGATATCCCAGTGAACCAAGCATTGTTAAAGATCGTGTTTTCCTTTCCTTGAAAGACAAGAATACACTTAAGCGGCTTGATAACAATGAACCTTGGCTCAATGATGACTACACGCAATACATTGATAAAAAAATATGGGAAGATCCTGATTTCAAGGAAAGTTTGTATGACGAAGGGACCTATGGACTTTTTGACGTTACTGGTTCTAAGATCAAAAAGTACTTCAAATCCGAGTTTGATTGGAATAACTTCCTGGGCGTAATCGGAAAATTTGACCAAGCGGACTCCTGGGTAATTGCAACAGATGGTAAGAAACCGCGGGAAAATCCAAATGGCGATAACCAGGTCGAGCTGGCGGGTTATGAAGTTGTTCCATACGTCATCAAGTTCCAGCCTGAAGGTGCTGACTGCCCGGGCTGGCACATCGACTGCCGGGTTGTTCCCAAATCTTGGGTGTCCCTGTCCTACGACCATAATCTGCCCAGCGGGACCACAGCCAAAAATTTAACTATGCCTGACAGCAAGGACGGTAAGCCGGACTTTGACCAAACGATCGAAAAGGCTTTCTGGAATAGCAATGCGGTCGAAACTGATAGCACGATTACTGCCTCATATGGTACCCGGGCTGTGACCCTCAAATTCCTTGGCTGGAACACTGCGGCAAACGGCTCTGGGGAAGAGTACGCTCCGGATGCTAGGATCACTGTTAACAAGGACACCGTCCTCTATGCTCAGTGGGAAGTTGAGAAACCGGAGTATAAGGTGGAGTTCTACTATCAGAATAGTCAGAATAGTGTGGGGTCTGAGAATTACACTCTCGAGGATACTGCGACTCGCAAGCCCTCCATGAATGACTTTGCATCCGGAACAGTGAAGATTGCGGACTCTGACAAAACTCCAAGCGATCGTGTTGAGGTACCTGCTGGCGCTGATAGTTATGAGTTTGATGCAGATAAGAGTATAGTAGAGACTGCTATCATTTTTGATGAGACCGCAGTGGGATACCCCGCTGTTCTCAAGGTCTACTTCAAGCTCAAGGAAGCCCCGAAGAAGCCTGCTTTCACGGTGTACAAGAGCGTTAGCCCCATAACCGATGTCAAGGCTGGTACGGAACTGACCTACACCATCGTGGTCAAGAATACCGGAAATGTTGCGCTGGAGCAGTTCACATTGACGGATATCATGACAGCCCGGAAAACCACAGGCGAAAGGACCGTAGATGATACTCCGGCCAGTATTCGTACACTCGACAGTGGAAAGAGTAGTGACGGTGTGCAGCTCGATGGTAACGTCATTACTATTCCGGCCTTGAAGCGGGGGGCCGAAGCTACGATTGTATACAAGTATACAGTCGGCGCTAAGGACGAGGGTAAGACGTTGGTCAACACGATCACGGAGCCTGAAAACCTGGATAAGAGCGACGGAACGAAGAACAATCTTACCACTGAGACCGCTGCCGCCGTTACCAAGATCACGATCAGCGGTGAAAAAACCTGGGTAGACGACAACAATGCTGCTGGCAAGCGGCCGGAATCCATTACGGTCAAGCTGATGAACGGGAACATAGAAGCAGACTCCGGGACCGTCAGCGCCGGTGATGATGGCAAGTGGTCCTACTCCTTCGAAGCCAACAAGTTTGACGCTGAAGGCAGCGAGATCACCTATACCATTGCCGAAGAGACTGTACCCGGTTATACCCCCACAGTCAACAGCTACGATATCATCAATACCATCCAATCTGTTGGTTACACGGTAGAGTTCTACAAGGATTCTACGGATGCCGCTAACAAGTTTGGCCAGGTGGTAACCGGAACTGCGCCGTATGGAAGTATTATCGCAGAGTTTGCAACCGACAAGATGATTCAAGATCATGCGCCTGGCGCAGGTTATGGTACAGGGGCAGTAGTATCAGAGGACCAGCAGAAAACGATTGGCCTGACTGCAGGCGAGAATGTTATCAGGGTCCTCTACCTGGCTGAGAAGCAGCCCGTGCCGGACACGCTTTCCTACACAGTGGACTATCTGGAGCAGGGTACCAATAAGAAACTGGCCGATACCAAGACGGTCTCGACTGGCTTGACTTTGGGTACAGAAGTAACCGAAACGGCCATTTCCATCAGCGGCTATACACCGGTTGCTCCTATCGAGACGGTGATTACCATTCAAGCCGAGGGTAACGCCATTACCTTCTACTATACCGCAAACGCTGCTCCCGATGCAGGAACCCACACGCTGACAATTCACTATGTATACGAGAACGGCACTGTTGCTGCTCCGGACCATGTAGAGAAAAATCTTGCGGAGGGCATAACCTACGATGTTCCTTCCCCTGCAAGGGATGGCTATATTGCCGATCTCGTCAGGGTGACCGGAAGGATGAAAAATGAGGACGCGGAACATACGGTTATTTATCGCGCTGACCGCATCGGCGGCGGAAATGACGGCAAGAAGCCGGACGGCATTCCTGACAGCTTTGAGGCTGTAGTTTACTATAGCGTCAACAACACTCGCTATGGGACTGTCGCCGCCTCTTACCAGACGTTTAATCTTGGACCAGATAAGAGTGATGCCCGTACGCTCCGCAACACAGCCTCTGCCACCGCACTCAGCCGTGTATACTTCATCGACTGGACGCTGGAAGGAAACCGTTTGGATGTCAATATCGGACTGAATCGCAGTCTGACAGTGGAAAGCGGCGAAGTGTACTACGTGGTTGCAAACTTTGGACGCCGCAGCACAAGCGGCGGCAATGAGGGCGGAACTGGAGGCAGCAGCGGCGGAGGTAACAGCGGCGGCAGCAACGGAGGAACGACCGTCATCCCCGATACACAGACGCCGCTTGATCCGGGTATCACCATTGACGATCAGGAAGTGCCTCTGGCAGGCGCTGTGGGCCTGAACGACGCAGACCACTTTGCCTATGTCATCGGCTATGAGGAGGATGGTACCGTCCGTCCGCTGAACAACATCAGCCGCGCAGAGGTTGCCACCATCTTCTTCCGCCTCATGACGGAGGAATTCCGCCAGTCCAACTGGTCCACCGTCAATTCCTTCATCGATGTGGAGGAAGGAGACTGGTACAACAACGCCGTCTCTACCTGCGCCAAGGCTGGGATTCTGACAGGCTATGAGGATGGCAGCTTCAAGCCCGATGCCAGCATTACCCGCGCGGAGTTTGCGGCTGTCGCGGCCCGGTTCCTGGATGACAGCTATGTGGATGACGGCAAGGGTGATTTTTCCGACACGGCGGACCATTGGGCCGCTTCCTATATCCGTCTGGCTGCCAAGGCCGGATGGATCAACGGCAGCGGCAACCGCTTCGACCCGGAAGAGTACATTACCCGCGCCCAGGTCATGACCATCGTCAACCGTATGCTGGACCGCACTCCGGACAAGGACCACATGCTTCCTTCCATGAAGACCTGGACCGACAACCCGGAGGGCACCTGGTACTATGAAGCGGTGCAGGAAGCTACCAACGAGCATGATTACACCCGTGACGAGATGTCCGTAGAGACCTGGACGCTGGTCAAGCAGCATCGGGACTGGGCCGCTATAGAACTGGGCTGGGCTGCCAACAACGGCGCTTCTGCTCCCCAGACCAAGCCCGAGACCGAGACCCAGAGCCTGCCTGACGGCATCTAAGGCAGATTTTTGGGAAATTTCAATCCAATAGCATCCGGCCCGGAGGCTTTGCCTCCGGGCCGCTGTGCGTGTCAAAACAAACGCAGCCGTTTGTTCTGCTTCTTATCCTTTGCGGTCACTCGGAATTGTGCGGTGCTGGCGGTCTGCCGTTGGCTTCCGGCCCATGCGTCTTTACCGCACATGAGCATTATCCCGCAGCCTAGTCCAGATACTCCTCCAGGCAGACGCCCTGCCGGTAGATTTCCTCCGCCGCTTCCTTCCCTACGTAGCGGTAATGCCAAGGCTCATAGATGATGCCGGTCGTCTCGCTCTTTTCGTCGGGATAGCGGAGGATAAAACCATACTCCCAGCTGTGTGCCATGAGCCATTGCTGTACGGCTGTGGTTTCCTGGGTCCGGTCCAGGTTCTGATTGCTGCGGTCCACGATATCCACCGCCAGCCCCAGCTGGTGTTCACTGGTGCCGGGAAGGGCAACGGTCTTGGCAGCCTCCGTTTTGGCGTTTTCCCGGGAATATCCCTGGGCGATGAGGCGCTCCACCTTGTTCTGGAACAGCTTCTCCTGCTTCTCCCGGGTGCGGTAGGAGGAACAGATCACCGGCGACAGGCCTGCCTCCCGGCAGGCGTCCAGCATGGCCTGGAGATCCGGATAGCAGCGCTCGTCCACGCTGTGACCGTTGGAAAGACTGGTGAGTGTACAGGCATAGTCCTCCGGCAGGGGGTTCCAGGGATTTACCAGGGTCAGCATCCAGCTGTCTTCCGGCCCTGAGGCGGGGATATCCGGCTCCACGCCCTGACTCACCGGCGGCAGGACGGGATCCTCAGTTCCGGACAAGGTGCGGACCGGCAGGGACTGGCCGGACGGCTTGTCCGGACGCTCCTCCGGAAAAGCAAAGGCCAGCACGAAGGCTATAATGGCCAGCACGAACGCATAGAAGGGAAGCCTGCTCTTACGGCGGCGGACATGCCTGCCGCCGGCGCGGGCGGAAAGTTCTCTTTGGTACATAAAACCACCTTCCTGTCAATGAGATGGTCCCATGATAAAAAGGCGGTTCATAAAAACCACATCATCCCGGCATCTATCCGGCATCAAAAATCTTACGAATGCGCGGATGCCTGATACGGCCAGATATAGGGAGACAGCATAGTGAAGCCATCCGCGAAATAGATATACAGATCCATCTGGAAGAGCGTCTGCTCCTGGTCTCCGCCCTCTCCCAGGGGGAAGGTCAGAGCAAACCTTACCGCAGAGTCAAACCACTCCTCATCCGTGATCTGAACCTCCGTACCGTAGTAGTCCTCCAGGAATGACCGCCAGTTTTCCGCTTGGGCGTATATGGGCTCGCTGGTCACGTTGTAGATATACTGTGTGGAGTAGCTCAGGCAGCTGACCGTTATCATGACTGCCTTTCCGGAGGCATCGTCCAACCAGACATATTCCGGATTGTCCTGCCAGCTGACCGTCCACATGGGGATGGCGGAGGTTCCGTCCGTGGAAATGAGGGTCTGGGGCCAGACGGAGGGCGTGGAACGGGGGCCTGCCGCATTTTTGTTCAGCAAGCCGTGATTGACCAGCAGAATAAGGACATCCTGGGCCGCCTCCAGGGCATCTTTCTCACTGAGACGGATATCCTCCGACGCCTTAGGGAACCTCTGATTTAATTAGCCCTACCCCACAAGGAAGAAATATGGTATAATAGCAGCAAGAAAGAGATAGGGTGGTGGCTGAAAATGAAACAGGAAACCTTTACGGATATGGAGTACAGCAGCCGCAAGAAGAAAACGAAGCGAGAAGAGTTTCTGGAGATTATGGATGACATCATCCCGTGGGAGGAGTGGGTCGGCATTATTGCGCCCTACTATCCCCAGGGAAAACGAGGCCGTCCGCCAATGGGGATCGAGAAAATGCTGCGGATGTACCTGCTTCAGATATGGTTCCATCTGTCGGACCCGGCAACAGAAGACGCAATTTATGACAGCTACGCCATGCGGAAATTCACCGGTATCAACTTCCTGACAGAGAGCGTGCCGGATGAGACAACACTGTGCAAGTTCCGCCATTTGTTGGAGGAACACGGACTGAATAAACTGTTTTTTGAAGCAATCAATCGTGTGATGGTGGAAACCGGACACATGCTGAAAGGCGGCACGATCGTAGATGCAACGATCATCAATGCCCCCAGTTCCACGAAGAACGCAGAGAAGGCCCGTGATCCGGAGATGCACCAGACAAAGAAGGGGAATGAGTGGCGGTTCGGGATGAAATGTCATATTGGTGTGGATGCACACAGTGGTCTTGTGCATACCATAGCTGTCACAGCGGCGAACGCACATGATATTACACAGGCAGCCAATCTGATTCGTGAGGAGGACGAGGTCGTTTATGGGGATTCCGCCTATTTGGGCATTCAGAAAAGGTCTGAAGTGACCAGCGACGCCCACCTTTCCAGCATTGATTACCGTATTAACCGCCGTCCTGGTTCCCTTGCCCGGGTTTCTGACAAGGCGATTGACTGGGAAAGGCATATTGAATATCTCAAGTCCTCTGTACGCTGCAAAGTGGAGCATGTCTTCCGGATCATCAAATGTCAGTTTGGATACAGAAAAACCGTGTACCGTGGGCTCCGAAAGAATGAGAATCGTTTATACGCGATGTTTGCCTGCGCCAATTTATATGCGCTTGCCAGGGCTGGAAGGAATCTCTCTCCTGCCTGGTAAAGGGGGAACTGCGCCCTTTTACAGGGTCCAGGGGAGCTTATCAGTTAAAATCGCTCCAGCTGCTTCCGACTTGCTCGGACTTTTCTGTCCTGCACGCAGAACATTGTTTGAAATTAGTGATTTATTCAGAGGTTCCCTAAATCATAAAATGTAATACATCTCATGAAGTCCTTTGAAACAGGTGCGATTTCTTCTTTAAGAAATAGTTGTAACTTTGAAAGACCTGGTTTGTTGTGCAGTAAGTAGATTTCATCAAAAGTGACATTTGCGCGGCCCACCATAATTGATAATGCAGTTTTTACTTTCCAAACATATCTGAACGCGTCTTCTAATGATTGCGGTTTGCTAAATTTGAGCTGCATATCCACAACATTATTGGTAAGACTTACACCTGTTGTCCCAGAGTTGTGCCTAATCCATGATCCAATAATCAACTCACATTCACAACCATCTTCAATTTCAAAGGTCCACCGCTTATGTGTATTTTGATGATGCACTATCATATCACCATTGTCCATATTTTCAAACTTCAGTGCATCACAAATGAAAAGACTGTTTAGTACTCCACCTGTAAATTCAATAGAATCAAAGCTATCCCACTTTGCACCAAGCGCATTTTCAACTGCAATTAGATAGGCATTGGTTTTTAATGATTTCACACCAGAAAAAGACGGCATACTATCGCCTTTATAAATTGCGATGCTATTAAATCCAAATGTTTGGCCAAAAAGGAAATGCCCATCTAACTGTATTTCAGAATAATCCGGTTCCATAAAAGTTACAGTATAGTCATTGAGATAGAAATTAAATTTTTGGTTATCCTTGCAATAAATAGTTCCAGTTCGAGGACAATTTTTGTCTTTCATAGAATTAAAATTCCTTTCCCATTTTATATCTTTGCAAGTGTTTTAGCAGTTGCCAGTGTAGACATGAGACAGATATTCCTGTGCTGCCTCAGCAAGCCGGTAGACCTGCTCTACGGGCGTCGGCGGACTGTCCAGCATCCGGTACCGGGGGAAGAACCGGGATAGGTGCAGAGGGATTTCTGAGTTGATTGAGGCCAGCCAGCGGACCAGTTCCCGGATTTCCTCCTCGCTGTCGTTTTCTCCGGGAATGAGCAGGGTGGTCACCTCCACATGGCACCGCTCCGCCGACAGGGCAATGGAACGCTTGACCGTCTCCAGGTCCCCGCCCAGCCGCCGGTACCATGCAGGAGTAAACCCTTTCAGGTCGATGTTGGCGGCGTCAATCAGGGGCAGCAGCGCCCGCCAGGGTTCCTCCTCAACCGTCCCGTTGGTGACCAGCACATTGACCATGCCTTGCTCATGGACCAGGGCAGCGCAGTCCCGGACGTACTCATAGCCGATCAGCGGCTCGTTGTAGGTGTAGGCCACGCCGGTGTTCCCGTGGGGGACAAGCTCCGCCGCTTTGGCGGCCAACTGCTCCGGCGACACCTCCACAGTTTGTATCCCACTATCTCCAGCCATAGAAATTTCATGGTTTTGGCAGAAAGGGCAGCGCAAATTGCAGCCGAAACTGCCCACAGATAAAATTAGGCTTCCGGGATGGAACCGGCGCAGAGGCTTTTTCTCAATGGGGTCCAGGGCCAGGCTGGTCAGTTTTCCATAGTTCAGGGAGATAATTTTGCCGTCTTGGCAGGATCTGGCCCGGCACAGCCCGGTCTGTCCATCGTCCAGCGCACAGTGGTGGAAGCACAGCTCACAGAGTGCTTTCATGTGTGCCGCACCACCTCGAACCGCTCCAGAGCGTATTGCTCCCGGCTGCTGATGCCGCCCTTCTGGCGGGCGATGTCAATTTGCTGTTCTATCGTGTCCACACCCTCCAGGTCGGGCAGCAGCAGGCCCCGCCTGCCGCCGCAGGACACGATCACGCCGTACCGCTTCACATCCAGCTGGGCGGGGGAGTCGATGGGCTCCGGCTGGCCCAGCACATCCACGCTGTACTCCAGACTGTCCAGCTCGTCCGCCCGCACCGGCGCAAACCGGGGGTCCCTGGAGCAGGCGGAAACAGCATTCTGGACGATCTCCCAGGCCACGCTGTTTGTGGTCGGCCCTGTGGTTCCGATACAGCCCCGCAGCTGGCCGTGGGCATGTAGAGAGACAAACGCCCCGGCGGCTCTGCCTGTCATCTCGCCGGGCAGACCGTCCGGCAATGTGTCCAGCTGTTTTCCTGTGCGTACATAGGTCTCCAGCGACAGCCGGGCCAGCTTGACCCAAGGGTCCTCGGCCGCCTTACGCTCTGCCAGACGGGCGTGTTCCAACTCCTCGCACTGCCGCGCAAAACGGCGGTTTTCGTCCGGGCCGGTTACTGTGAAGACGGCCACGCCGTAGCCCACGCCGAAGGTTCCCTCGTAGCTGAGCAGGGCAGGGGACACAGCCAGGCCGTCCAGCGCCCCGGCCATGATTTGGAAGGAGCGCAGGCCGCATTCCGCCGCCCGTTCGCAAAGTCCGGCATCCATTGTGAGGAATTTCAAAAAATCCCCGTCCGCCATGGCCTGGGTCACGCGGCGGTCAAAGACCGGGCCCTCCGGGGCGTAGCCGTAGGGGCCGTCGTCTTTCAGTTTGTGGGACAAGTCGCCGCTGGCCACGAACACCGCCCTGCGGCCCAAGGTCTCCACCGCCCGGGCGATGCACTGGCCCAGCCGGTAATGCTCCAGCGGAGAGAATCCGGACAGGCCGATGCGCAAGATGGGACAGTCCACCCCCGCCTCCTGAAGAAAGTACAGCGGGAGGAAGGTGCCGTGATCCAGGGAGGGATCCTTTTCTCCCGAGGTTCCGGCCCGGATGCCGGCGTTTTCCGCCTGATGGATGATCTCCTCCTGTAGTTCCATGTCATATTCCACCGTCAGCCGGGTCTGGGACGCACCGAAGGCGGACATATCGCCGGACGCGCCCTTGCCGGGGGAGATGTGGAAGTAATCGGCGTACATGACCAGGTGGGGCGTGGTGACGATCAATACCTCCGGCTCCCAGTCTGCAACCTGCTGTGCAGCGGTGCGGTAGGCATCGATGGTGGACTGGACTTCCCGTTCCTGGCCCCGCCCTACAGTGGGGATGATGATAGGCGGGTGGGGGACGAGGATGGCTCCTATGATGGGCATAATAATCATTCTTCCTTGTTGGTTATATCTTCAAATATGATTTTATTGGATGCAGCAAATTCTTCTGTAGGTATTTCCTGATCCACAGGATAAGTTCGTTTTGCTGCAATGCTGGGAATTAGTTGCCCCAAAAGCAACAAGAGTGTGGTACAGACGCAGACCAACGATGCAATAAACCAAACAGAGATACAAACCTCACCATCAAATATTGCAAATAAGTAACCAATCACAATATAGAAAAATGCGCAGTTGTTTTGATAGACAGTTTTTGCGTTCGTTTGCAAGTCTTCTTTAGCAATCGGCGTAAAACAGCCATTCTCGCTAAGCTCACCCCATAAGATATTACTTCCAGACAGGCACATTTCTTTGATTCTTCTGTCTCTTTTTCTTAAACTCCACAGCAACAGGAGTACTGCTCCTGCAATTTGAAAAGAGAACGACGACACTTTAACTATAATGCGCAACCAAGCAATGAAACACTCCATAATCAGTTCAACCTTTCCTGTTCTTCCCACAAATCAACCGATTTCCGTTTCTCAAATTCTTCTGTTTCTTCTGGGGTAGCCGGACGAATACGTTCTTTCCCGCAGTCCGGGCACCAGTCTATCGGAGATACCCTGGAGAACAGGAAGTGGCAGTTATCACATGCATATACCATTTTTCTTCGCCTCGCTTTCGTGCCTTCTTAGTTTAGCACGGAGCTGGGCTTTTTTCAATCCATAACAAAGAAGGAGGCCAGCCAGGTGAAGTGCCTATTAAAGTACCAATGGGTAAAGCTCCCCCGCAATCAAATGCCGGCCGGAAAAGGTATCATGGGTGCCTGGGCGCGGCTGGCTTCCAGAGCGGCCTTCCGAAACGGACAGGCCCGCTATTGCAGATATGTCAATCAGGTCACCATCGGCTCTTGGGCAGGCGGT
>JAAZZJ010000290.1 GCA_014237695.1 Oscillospiraceae bacterium
AGCTGTGTACCACCCTGGCCTGGGCCAGAGAAATGGACTGTCCGGTGCTGCTTCATGTGCGTACGGTGAAAGGCAAGGGGTACCATCCCGCCGAGAGCAAGCCGGAGCGGAGTCACGGCGTAGCGCCGTTTGACCCGGCCACTGGGCCGGACATGGGACGGAGCATCGATTTCTCCTATATCCTGGGGCACGAGCTGGTAGAGATGGCCGGGAAGGACCGCCGCCTGTGCGCCGTTACCGCCGCCATGGCGGAGGGTACGGGCCTGCAGGAGTTCGCCTCCGCATGGCCCAAGCGGTTTTTTGATGTGGGCATCGCCGAGGGTCACGCCGTAGCCATGTCGGCAGGACTGGCGAAACAGGGGATGGTCCCGGTATTCGCCGTATATTCCAGCTTTTTGCAGCGGGGATTTGACATGCTGCTCCACGATGTAGCGCTCCAGGGGCTCCACGTGATACTGGCGGTGGACCGGGCGGGACTGGTGGGCTCCGACGGGCCCACCCACCACGGCTGTCAGGACGTGGGGTATCTCACCCAGATCCCCGGCATGACGGTGCTGTGTCCGGCCTGCTTCTCCGAGCTGAAGGAGATGCTGCGCTGGGCCGTTGAGGCGGAGGGCCCCGTGGCGGTCCGGTATCCCCGGGGGGGAGAGGGACGGCAGTATCCGGCGTGGGCCGGGGAGGGGGCGTCCCTTCTGCGGTCCGGGACGGATGTGACGCTGGCGGCCTATGGGACGCTGGCGGACGAGGTCCTCACGGCGGCGGAGCTGCTGGAGGAGAAGGGCGTCAGCGCGGAGGCTGTCAAGCTGAACCGAATCGCGCCGCTGGATGTGGAGCCGGTGGCGGAGTCGGTCCGGCGCACGGGACGGCTGCTGGTGCTGGAGGACTGCAACGAGAACGGGTCCATCGGGCAGCAGCTGGCCTCGGCGCTGGTACAGGCGGGGGTTGCGCCCCGGAAGATGGTTCTGAAGAATTTGAAGGGCGCTTTTGCGCCCCAGGGGTCAGTGACGCAGCTGCGCGGGCTGCTGGGACTGGATGCTGCGGGCGTGGCGGAGTCGGTATTGGATATGCTGCATTTGTCCAAAAAGCTGCGGTAACGGGAGGGAAGCGGAATGACCAGCCGGGAAGTAAAGGAGATTGCATATAAGCTGGGCGCGGAGCTGTGCGGGATCGCAGGTCCGGACCGGTTCGCGGATGCGCCGGAGGGATATCATCCTCTGGACGTGTGGCCGGCATGCAGGTCCGTGATCTCCTTTGCCTGCCGGTTTCCCGCGGCGGGGACCGCCTGCGGGAATGACGTTGTGTATACCCGGATCCGCAACTCCATTACGGCGAAAATGGACGCTGTCGCGCTGGATCTCTGCATTGAGCTGGAGAAACGGGGTGTACAGTGTGTGCCCGTCCCTGTCAATGAGAGCCAGTGGGATGAGAAAACCGGCCGCTGGCGGTCCATCGTCTCCCAGAAGCACGCCGCTCAGGCGGCGGGGCTGGGGACCATCGGGCGGCACTCCCTGCTCATCACTCCGGAGCTGGGGAGCATGGTCTGGCTGGGGTGCGTGCTGTGTGGAGAGGAGCTGGAGGCGGACCCGGTGAGAGAGCCGGTCTGCGACAATTGCGGAAAATGCGTGGAGGTCTGTCCAGTCCACGCTTTAGGCGGAGAGGAGCTGGTCCAGCAGGCGTGCTGGGACCACGCCTTTGGGGACGATTCTGAGAAGCGGGTGTGGCGGATTGCCTGCCATGCCTGCCGGGACGTGTGTCCCTATTGTCTGGGAAGCTGGAACGGAGGTCGATGAAATGGTCAAAAAAGATATGCGCCGCAGCGACTGGCACCGCATCCTCCGGCGGGAGTACGTCAGCCGGGACTGTCAGATATGCGGACAGCGGGGGAAGGAGAGCCTGCTGGTTATCCGGGAGGTCACCGGGCCGCTGACCGTCCACGATGGGGGCGAGGACGTACTGATCGCGGATACGGACTACGCCTGGGTGCAGATCGCGCTGGAGGGGCTGCCCTTCTGGCTGACCGCCATGTACGATGACCGGGGGAGGCTGATCCAGATCTATTTTGACATTACCGCAGGCAACCGGTTCGATGATCCGGAAAATCCGACGTTTGTGGATATGTATCTGGATATCGTGGTCAACAGCCGCGGCGAGCTGTTCGTGATGGATCAGGACGAACTGGACGAAGCCCTGGCGGAGGGGAGCATCACCCAGGAAGAATGGAACGCGGCCTGCGCGGCCTGCGGACGGCTCTACGCCTATCTGGAGGAAAATCGGGAGGCCGTGACAGAACTGTGCAGCCGGGCCTACCGGGAGCTGTGGGAGCGGCTGGGCTGTCGCGGAGAGGAGAAGCAGGCATGATCGAGATCAGAGAGATCGATGGAGCCCACCGGGCGGATATCAATTTACCCAACGAGCCCTTCCGTCTGTCCGGCAGGATGGAGCCGTCCTATGCGGACGGCAGATGGGGATACAGAGAGGTCCTTTTTGATAAGGAAAATGTACCTGAAATGTGCTTCCCGGATGAGGACTACGACTATGAAGCAATGAAGGAAAACAGCGTGTTCCTGGGAGCGTATGACGGGGAGGAGTGCGTCGGCCTGGCGATCCTCCAGGAGGCGTTTTTTAAGTACATGTACCTCTATGATCTGAAAGTTTCCGGGGCCTGCCGGGGGCAGGGCGTGGGACGCGCGCTGATGGAAAAGGCCGGGGAGGTATGCAAAGAGCGCGGGTATCGCGGCCTCTACACCCAGGGCTAGGACAACAATCTGGGGGCCTGCCGGTTCTATTTGAAGGCCGGGTTCCGCATCGGCGGACTGGATACGGAGGTCTATAAGGGAACCAAGCAGGAGGGCAAGGCGGATATCCTGTTTTATCGGGATGTGTAAGGAGAGAGAAATGTTATTGCAGGAGTTTGACCCCAACCCGTCGGCGGTCATCAACCCTTGGGGCAATATTAAGCCGGTACAGGACTGTCCCAGGGTGGCGGTGTCTTGCTTTGAGCTGAGGACCTTCGACCGGATGGTGGAGCGATTGGGCGGAGTGGAGATCATGCGGCTGAAGAAAGCCAATTGGGATGCTCCGGTCTACCGGACGGAGTATAAGGGCGTGGAGATCGCCCTGTTCGAGGCCTACGTGGGCGCGGCGGGATGTATGGGGGTCCTGGAGGAGCTGTTTGCCGCCGGGGTGGAGAAGCTGGTGCTGTTCGGCACCTGCGGGGTGCTGGACCGGTCCATCGGCGACTGCGGCATCATCATCCCCACCGTTGCCCTGCGGGACGAGGGGGCCAGCTTCCACTACGCGCCGCCCTCGGACGAGATCGAGGTAAACCCGAAATATCGGAAAGAATTTATTGAGATTTTGGATCACCATC
>JAAZZJ010000291.1 GCA_014237695.1 Oscillospiraceae bacterium
TAAGTGTCACAAATATCACAGTTGTGATGGTCAAATTCCAGGCTTCCAAATTGTCCAAACTTCAGGCGAAATAAGGCAAAAAACAGAAAAAAACACCTCAAATCCAGCGCAGCTCAGATGGAGCAGCTCCCCGCCCAAAAGGGCGAGCAGCGCAAAGACGGCTGTCAGGGCGCCTGAAATCAGGATTGCGTTGATTCCTATGATCTTCAGCTCGATTTTGATATGCCACATCACTCATATCTCCAAAACCGCTTTTTACCGAGCAGCAGCAGCCAGGACAGCAATCCGCCGCCAATCAAAAACAGGAGATTGGCCTGTATGCTTCCTGCGCTGCCGAACGGCCACCGGGGATGCTGCCAAATCAGCTTGCTTAAGTCTCCGGACGTAACGCAGTAAAAAGGCATTGCCTCTGATGTCCCCGGTGTGGACGCGTTGACCATCAGCAGAACGACAGCAATTGCATAGAACAAGCGCACGTCCATCAGCGCGGGCAGATTCACAGACACAAACCCAACAAAAACACTGACGGGCAAAGCGCATAGTATCATCCCTTTTACAAGGGCCGCAGACAGCCTGGCGGCCGAAATCTGGAACGGAGCGGCCAGAATGTAAATCAAAGCGTTTGCGGCCAGAAACACGGAAAACAGCGTAGCGGTATAGCCCAACCCTCCCAGCATCTTTCCCCAGATATATTGTTCTTTCGTTGTGGGGCCTGCCATAATGAGCGCTTTGACACCTGTCTTCTGGTCAACCGGAAACCGATTGGACAGCAGGATCATGCAGCCAAAGGCCAGAAGCAGACCATCCAGGCTCATTGCGCGATAGATCAGGTAGGCCGGGTCCGTTAAAAACTCCAGACGGTGTAAATTGCCGCCGGACGGGAAATTGTCCAGCAGAGAAAAAAACAGAGATGTCAGAAGGACGCCCCAGGTCGGGATTCTGGTTATTTGCATTTTGTATTCATACCGAAGGATTGATAAGACGCTGCCCATACGCTTTTCCTCCCATACAATAGACGTAAGCATCCTCCAGCGTCGCGGCGGCAGGTTCCGCTTGTGGAAACGCCATGTTTTCATCCATAATTCTTGCCGATATGCCGTGACCTTCATAGGCGGCAGACAGAACCGCCGTCTGCTTTTGCAGTGCAACGAGTCCGTCCTCTCCATCCAGGCGGACGATCTTGACCTTTCCGGCCACACGCTCCATAAGTGCAGCGGACGTGCCCGCGTAAAACAGCCGTCCTTCTCTCAGTACCGCCAATTCCCCGCAGAGCTGATAGACGTCCTCAACAATATGGGTAGAGAGCAGCACGGTCCTTCCCTCCCGGGCATACCGGGAGAGGACGCTCCGGAACCGCACCCTTTCTTCCGGGTCCAGTCCCGCTGTCGGCTCGTCTGCCACAAGGACCTGCGGACTTCCCACAAGCGCCTGGGCGATTCCCGTCCGGCGCCTCATGCCGCCGGAGAGCCGCCCGATTTTCCGATCGGCAAATGGCAGCATTTCCACCTGCTCCAGAACAGCATAAACGGCATTTTTGTCGTGGATGCCTTTCAGCCCGGCCATATAATTTACAAAATCAAATACCGTCAGAGACGGATACATGGCAAGCTCCTGCGGCAGATAGCCGATACGCCTGCGCACCTCCTTCCCCTGCTTTACCGTGTCAAATCCGCATACGCGGATGGTTCCGGCAGACGGCGCGAGTATCGTTGTCAGAGCCTTCATCAGCGTGGTTTTTCCCGCGCCGTTATGCCCCAGCAGGCCAAACACACCTCCGTCAATGCAGAAGCTGATATCCTCCAGCGCGACCGTGCCGTTTTGATACCGCTTTGAAACATGATGGATCTCAATTGCAGCCATTTCATTGACCTCCAAAAACTACATGTGTAGATTATTTGAGCAAAAAAATCCTTTTCAGGTACAGTAATATTCTGGCGCACCCTGATAGGCAGGGTAGGGGAAAAAATGTCCCCGGCTTAAGGACAGGGAGAACAGGATGGTGAGGGCGAGCAGGATTGCCAAAACAAAAACGATCATCATCTTCCTTACCTTTGCCGGTTTGTGGATCATCAGCTCAATACGGCGTTTCGCCAGAAGAAATCCCAGCGCGTGCAGCCCTTCCGCCTGGCTGTCCGCCTGCTCTGCCGACAGACGCAGGAGACGGAGCATCGTGTTGGCGTAGTCCGCACTGGTCAGCCGGCCCTCCAGACAGGCCAGCGCTCTGGCGTCACAGTCGATCTCACACTCCACATCGAACTCTTTTTTTGCAATCCAGGCCAGCGGGTTCATCCAATTCAGAATGCAGATATAGTCATATACGCGCCCCCATATAATATGTTTCCGCTTAAGGTGCATCACTTCATGGGAAAGGACCGCCGTCAGCTCCATATCGGTAAGCTGTCCCATGGCCGCCTCGTTCAGAATGACCGCCGGGTGCAAAACACCGGCCGCACAAGCCGGGTCAGCCAGCGTACCGAAATAGATGGACGGCATTTTCTTCATACCGGCAAATCCGACGCAGCGGGCGCAGATCTCTTTGATACGCTCGTCGTCACAGACGCGGTAATTCCGGATGGCCCTGCGTGCCAGCAGCGTCCTTGCGGCATCGTAGAGGGTAAAGAAGAGGATCCCCCACAGCCACAGGATGCAAACGTTATCATACCCATGAACCCATGAATGTTCCTCCGGCGAAATCAAATACAGGCCTGGAGCAGGTAAAGGTATGATATACGCGGCCATCCTGCAAATGCTGAACCAAAGCGGCGGCATAAAGCGCAGGGTCCGGCTTGCCGCAAGGGATAACACCGTCAATACTCCGCCTGCAGTAGTCACAAACAGCATGATATAAAAAATGTCGCCGATCATCAGCATGTCATTTCTCCTGGGAGGCAATGAGGTTTTTCAGCTCCTCCCACTCCTCCTGTGACAAACTGCCGCTTTTCACAAATCCCTTTACCATTTGGGACAGGGATCCGTCATAAATACGATTCAGAAAAGTCCGGCTTTCCGCAAGCTGGCAATCCCTTTCCGATACGGCCGGATAATACAGGTATCGTTTTCCCTGGCGCTCTGTGGCCAAGGCGCCCTTTTTGACAAGCCGGGCGAGGTAGGTCTGGATGGTTGTGGTACTCCAGCCCGTGTGCTTCAGGCTGCCCAGGATATCCTGAAGCGTTTTAGGCGGTTCGCTCCAAATGATTTTCATAACCGTCCACTCAGATTCTGAAATGGAGATGTATGCCGGCATAAGTATCCTCCTTTAATTGATAGATTGTAGTTTTATTATAGCGGTAAAACTACAATCTGTCAATAGATCCCCGGCCAATTTCCTTCCCTCGGAGCGGGAGAGGGCCGTCT
>JAAZZJ010000292.1 GCA_014237695.1 Oscillospiraceae bacterium
GCGTTTTTCGTCAACGATTGGCGGTGGTTGTGAATCTTCCTGTGAATCTGTTTCATCCGGCAGTGCAAGATTGATCTTCAGGACCATGGCAACCTCCTCTTTATCAACAAGGACATCTGATATCTGGAACATGGTAGAAAGGTAGCTATGCAGATAGATCACGCTGCCTGTCCTTCCGGGGAATGATATTAAAGAGATATAGTCCATGTCGGCAAGCTTTTTTAATATCCGCCCTGTTGTAGCTTTGGAGATGCCCCAACGGACAGCCATTTCACTATAGGCGGCCAGCGGGGAGCCGGTGCCATTACGGAAATAGACAACCGGACCAATTTCTGAACCCTGTACCTGGCTGTCATTGTAGACAGCAGACATCCACAGATCCAGCAGGATATCCATTTCAGAGCAGCGGCCGGCGCTGACCAGTTCTGTTGCAATCACAGTCGGCATAAAGAAAAATCCTGTATCCTTTTGACAGGGGCAGTTGTAGTCCAACACGGTATTATGTTTTTTCCAGTCACGCACCTTATATTTGACTACCTTTCCCCTGTCAAGGAAAAGATAGGAGATAAGATGGCGTTTCTGCAATTCATCCAGGATAGAAACTGCCTGGCACTGGAGACGGGTACGGAACCATGCTGTAAGTTCTTTCACGGTGCAGATCCATTCACCGGGGTATACCGTATAGCCGATACCGTCTATGCGGAGATAGGACAATATGAAGTGACCCCACATTTGTAGCAACGTGGATTTACCTGTATACTAAGTTTTGGAAAAAACGATGGTAACAGGGATTACCGCATACAAAAGGAGGCCACTTACATGAAAAGAATACTACGAATTGGAATGGATGTCCATAGCACAAACTACACTTTATGCGCCATTGAGCCAAGATTTGACGGAGACGACATTATTTATGCAAATGTTAAAGTAACGCCGGATTCGGACAATATTGTGCAGTTCATTGAGAATCTTAAGAAAAAGATAAAAGAGGACTGCGACATTCTCTGCGGCTATGAGGCGGGATGCCTGGGATTTTCTTTGTATCATGAATTAGTGAAGAAGGGAATCCGGTGTGTCATCCTTGCTCCGACCACAATGCTGACACAGCAGGGAAAAAGAATTAAAACAGATAAAAGGGATGCGCTTATGATTGCCCAGTGTCTGTCTTATGGAGGATACCATGCTGTGCATATCCCGACGGATAAAGATGACGATGTGAAAGTCTATCTGCGGATGAGGGACGACCATAAATCTGATTTGAAAAAGACAAAACAGAGAATTAATGCATTCTGTTTAAGCCAGGGATTCCATTATGATAAGGGCAAATGGACGCAGGCACACTTAAAGTGGCTGAAATCACTTGAACTGAGTGGATTGGACAGGGAAACGCTGAACGAGTATCTGATTACCTATGAATACCAGACAAACCGGATTGAAGGCTTTGATAAGAGGATAGGGGAACTGGCGTCTGAGACAGAGTATGTGGAGAAAGTGAAGAAGCTGGTATGCTTTCTCGGAGTGAAAACGCATACGGCGTTATCATGCCTGGTTGAGACAGGGGATTTCCGAAGATTTGCAAAAGGAAACATCTATTCTGCATACCTGGGGCTGGTACCGGGGGAAGATTCAAGCAGCGATAAAATCAACAGGCTTTCCATCACAAAAGCAGGGAACAGCCATGTGAGGAAGCTGCTGATCGAGGCTTCCAAAGGGATCTGCAAGGGAGCGGTCGGGCATAAATCAAAAGACCTGAAAGCAAGACAGGGCGGCAATCCGCCGGAGGTGGTAGCTTATGCAGACAAAGCAAACGAGAGGCTGAGGAGAAAGTATTACAGAATGATAAGGAAAGGCAAGAAAAAGAACGTAGCGGTAACAGCCGTTGCGAGAGAACTTGCCTGCTTTATATGGGGTATGATGACAGACAATATCAGCATGGGGTGATATCAGGCTGCCATCCGCCCGTCAAGGGTAAATGAACTGCTGCGCAGCCCTTGACAGTCGGCTGTCATCCTGATGGCTGGCAATCAAGCTGATTAAGCAGGCGTAGCTGCATAATCAGCAGCAACTAAAAACAAAAAAACTGGAGATATCTTGAAGGAGTCTTTTGGAACTTCAAGGTTCGGGCTATCTGCGGCACCTCCTTGTCGGCAGGGTAGCGATACACTGATCCACGTTTTAGGACAGCAGAGCCCACGGCGGACCATTGACCTGTAGGTAACCAATCCACGAATAACGGAGTGGCCAAATGCCGGGAACTGTTAATCAAAAGGCTTCTCCAAGATATCTTCAGAATACAAATGTGGGTTTTGTCAGAGAAAAAAGTTTGTTATTTTTTAAATTTACCTCTTGACAAAAGTCACTTCATAACGGAGGTACGGAAATTTGCGTAGTTGCAAAGCACCGTATAATAAAAAAGGCCGGAACCCCCGCTTGTGCGAATGCTCCGGTCTGCCATTAAGTTCTGGATAAACTGCCGGTAGATCCGGCAGCGTGAATAATCCACAATCTGTTTGATCTCTAATTGATATTCTGACATAATGTTTTCCTCATTTCTCATAGTTTTCTGTAAAAAAAATCTACAAGACAAATTTCCTATGCCTTGTAGATCATCATTTAGCTCCTATATTCTTCTTTTAAATACTTTCCACGACGAATTTTGTTCACAATTCCTATGATTCCACCCTGTTTTTTCTATCCATACTGTCCATTTAGTCCACAATATATGGTATAAACGAAACCAAATAATACTAGATGTAGTTTCAAAAGTCCTTTCGCTTAGTAGGACACAAAGTATTCTACCGCGTTACTCGGAAAATACTCTTTGAACTCACCATAGAGCTGTGCCGCTAATGTTTTATTGTGCGCTATTACCAAAGTCGGCTTGTTAAGCTGTGCGATCACGTTTGCCATGGTAAAAGTCTTCCCGGAACCTGTAACCCCCAGTAAAGTCTGGAATTGATTGCCTTCCTGGAACCCTTTGACCAGGGCTTCTATGGCCTGGGGCTGGTCGCCGGTGGGCTTGTATTCGCTGTGAAGTTCGAACATTTTTTGTGCAGTTTGCACAAATACCACCTCCATAAATTCAATGCGAATGACACATTCGCATTATAAAAAAAGATGCGTATATGCCACAAATTCGTCAAGGAACTTTTCATTTTCGTCATGGCATTTACTCAAATCGAAGGAAAAAAAGTCCTTGACGAATTCCGTTCACAATTTGCTGTTTTTACAACTTGGCGCACCTCCGTAATTCTATACGGACGTGGCAGCACTAAAGATCTTTTTTATCTTACCACAAATCGTTAAATTTGTATAGATGTGAAATCGAACTTTTGTTCTTTT
>JAAZZJ010000293.1 GCA_014237695.1 Oscillospiraceae bacterium
AACCGGGGCGTGAAGAGGGTGAACTCCTTTTTCAGACATCCCAGATAGTCCCCGTAGGCGTACAGCTCGAACTGGGGCAGAAAGGTCAGCACTCGCTCCTGCACGGTGCCGATATGCTGTCCGGCGGCGTCCAGGATATGGAGGCAGTGGCCCCAGCTGAGCTTGCCCTCCACGGTGAACAGCACCGCGCCGGACTCATCGTAGATGTCATAGCTGTCGAACCAGGAGAAAAGCCGCTGTTTGAAAAGCATTCTCATCGCATGATCCTCGTTTCTCCGGCCCCGGGCGGGACCGGGCAGGGTTTCCAGCATAGTGTATCACACTTTTCTCCGGACTGCAACCACCCCCGCGCCGCAAAAAATGCGCCAGCCGGTTTCCCGGCTGGCGCTTCTCCTTATTCAATAATCTGATTGGACAGCATCTTCCATCCGCCGTCCTCTCCCGGTATCATCTTGGCGCGCATGGGCTGATCCCAGAGGATATCCAGCTCCCCTTCATCGTTGTACTGCCACAGGTCCGTGGTGTAGTACAGGCTCACCACGCCTTCCTCGTCCCGTTCGGCCCGGTCGAAGGTGTAATTAGACATCATTGTGTCTCCGTGGACCATATAATACGCATCGTAGTTCTCCAGATAGGGCAGTGAGCCCGTTCTTTTTAACGTATCAAAGACCATCCAGATGTCCGAGAGGAGATGATCAACGGCACGGTTGCCTGTAGATCCAAAATTCTGCTCCAAATACTCTTGAATGAAGTCTCTGGTCAGCTTGAGGCAGTCAGTGTCGGGCATCTCCCCATCAAAGAACGACTCCGCCAGAGTCTCCCGTTCCTCCTTATCCGTCACGGATTTGCCCAGGTCGTAAAACAGGACACCCATATACTCCCTGCCCTGACCGAGACTGCTGTAGGGATACCGCAGCAGGCCGTTGTGTTCCCGTTCATTGAAGTAGTCGGTAATAGCGTCCAACTCCCCCGCTGTCAGCTCCCCTATGGGAAGCGCGTCCCGCTCCTTGACTGTCTGGGGCCGGTCCGGCTCCCACTTCTCTCCGACCACCTGCCAGAAGCGTATGGTGGAGTCCCAGACCTCCACCGGGTAGGCAACCTGCGCCAGCAGCAGCGTTACCGTCCGGTCTCCGCACTCCGCCTGGGCCAGTACGGCCTGATCGTGGGAATTATGGTCTTCATCCGCCGTAAACGTCCGCAGGCTGGTAAAGCCGCTGCCGGAGTAAATATCATAAATTTCACTCAGGTAGGATATCGCCACGTCCTGCCAGTCCAGCGCCCAGGTGTCGTGGCCGTCCCGGAGGGACTCCAGGAAGGGAGTATTCAGCTCCGGCCAGCCGTTCAGTACTCCCGCGTACATCCCATCCATGCCAAGATGGGTATGGCAGTAGACATACTCCTCCCAGGTGTAGTGCGTTTCATCGACGGAGCTGCTCCAGATCTGCTCCTCCATGACGATCTTGCCGTCCTCGTCCACGCTGGCAATGATGATGGGCCTTCCCACGGATTGCTGCTCGGTGACCCACTCGTTTTCATCGGCCATACCGCCAACAAACAGGACGTTGTCAATGTGGTTGGGCTTCATGCGGTAGAAAAATTCCCAGATATAGTAGGTCTTGCCGTCAAAGGTGAGACTCTCGGTGCAGGACAGGCTGGTGATATATTTTTCGGTAAATACCAGATCCTTTGCGCCATATTCTTTTGCCATGGCAATGCAGGTCTCCGCATCGCGCTCCATCCACTCCCGGGCCACCGTCTCCACGGCAGTATACAGCGGGGTGGTGAAGCTCACCGGCTTTTCCACCGCCAGTGTCAGCGTCCCGTTGGTCAACCCGGTGGGAAAATCTCCCTCCAGCTCCAGCGCCACCGTGTCTCCTTTTTTCGTCCCGCTGAGGACCTTGACGTCGGCAGGCATCTGATATTGGAGCAGGCGCTGGAGATCGTTGTCGATCTCAATACATTCCTCCGACGGGATCTGACTCACATCGGTATACATACACCAGAGATACTGCTCCAGAAACTCCGGCGCGTTTACCTTCTCCTGCCACTCGGCCAGCTCCTCAGCGCTCAGCGCCCCGTCCTGGGACGCCTTCACCCCGAAGGTACACGCCGCCGCCACCGTGCCCAGCAGCACCAGCGCCAGCGCCAGTCCGCCCCATTTGCGGCCCCGCTTGCCCAAAATATTCCGAAAACGTTCCTTCATAACTTCTTTTCCTCCGTAAAAGTGGGTGGACAGCACCGCCCGGCTCAGCCCCTTCTGCCGGTGGACGGAGGCCAGCAGGGTCTCGCTGTAGGCCCGCCGGGTCTCCGCGTCCGCCCGGGCCACCACCGCGTCGTCGCAGGTCAGCTCCAGATCGCGCTCCGCCTCCCGCCGCAGCAGGAAGATCAGGGGATTGAACCAGTGCATCCCGTTGGCCAGCAGCAGCGCCAGCTTGTACCACAGGTCGTGCCGCCGGTGGTGGGTCAGCTCGTGCCGGAGGACGAACGCCAGCTCCCGCTCCCCGATATCCTCGGTTGGCAGCATCAGCCTGGGCCGCAGCAGCCCCATCATCATGGGGGACCCCGCCTCCGGACTGACCCGCAGCACCGGGGGCCGCCTCACGCCCATCTCCCGGCACACCTCTCCATAGACCCGCAGGGTCTCCTCTCCGGCGCTCCGGCTCCACCGCCGGGCTTTCCGGGCAAAAAACCATGTGCCCAATCCGTGATATACCATAAACAGCGCCGCTCCGGTGGTCCACAGGGTCAGCAGAAGCTCCTCCAGCGGAAAGGTCCGGTTCCGGACCTGCGGCCCCGTACCGGCGGGCTTCGCGGCGATCCCGTCCGGCGGAAGGACCGTCCCCTGAGGCCGCTGGAAGGAGATGCCCTCCTGCCGGCTGACGGATACCTCTACTCTGGGCACCTCGATCACCACCGGCGGCGCGGCGGTGGTCCGGGACGTGAAGCTCTCCCACCGCACAGGGGCCAGCAGCAGGAATACTGCCATGACCAGCCAGGCCCCCCAGCGCCACTTGGCGCTGTACCGCCTGTCCAGCAGGGGTTTGAACAGCGTCAGGAGCAGCGCCGCCGCCCCCACGATGACGCTCCATTTCAAAAGGCTCAGCATCATTTCCATTTACTCATCCTCCAACGCGTCCAGATACTGCCGCAGCTCGGCAAGGTCGTCCTTTCCGATGGCCTTCCCATTGCACAGGGAGGCCACCATGCCGGTGAAGCTGCCGCCGTAGAGACGGTCCAGGATGCCCCTGCCCTCGGCGGCCTTGTACTCCTCCTCGCCGATCAGCGCACGGTACAGATTCCCCCTGCCCTTCTTTTCGCAGGCCAGATATCCCTTGTCCAC
>JAAZZJ010000294.1 GCA_014237695.1 Oscillospiraceae bacterium
CAGCGTGGCTTTATTGGGGCCCAGAACCTCTATGCTGGCGCTGCCGGAAAGGACCTCCAGCCGGACAGTGAGGGTGGTATGCTTTGAGAAAACCCGGAAATTCTTGGAGACGGAGCCGCACAGATACCGGTACTCCCCCCAGAAACGGGTGGGCGTACCCGTAGCGAAGCCGGTGTAGGTGCCGCTTTTGACCACCATCAGGCCGAAGTAGTGCAGTGTGCAGAAAAGCAGCCCCATCCCTGCGGCCATCAAGGGCAGAAATTCCCAGTTCTGCATTGGTAATCCCCCCCCCTCAGCAACACTCCACATAAATTTATACTATCCGCACTATAGCACATCCTGTCAGATTCGTCAAGAAAATGCGCAGCATGTGGAAAATCGCGCTGCATCCATAGCTTCCCTGGAACTGCTGGTCAAACAGCAAAACACAAAAAGAGATCAAGGTTATTTCGATACCCCCTGATGGTTCGCGGGGTATCGGAATAACCTCAATCTCAATTCGCGGATGTCAAAATCGCAGCTTTTTAACTGTTAAAATATTTCTGATAGTTACAAAAATACATCAAACCACAATCTTTTAATCGCTTTAGTCCTGCTCCCAGTTGTGCCACACGTTCTGGACATCGTCGTTGTCCTCCAGGAGGTCGATCATCTTGGACATGTTCTTGATCTCCTCCTCGTCGGTGAGCTTGATATAATTCTGAGGCACCATCTCAATGGCGGCCTCAGCAAAGGCGTAGCCCTTGGCCTCCAGAGCGGCGGTGACAGCATTGAAGTCATCCGGCTCCGTGGTAATCTCAAACACATCCCCATCGGCCTCAACGTCCGCCGCACCGCAGTCCAGGGCATCCATCATGACCGTCTCCTCGTCCAGGTCCCCGTCCTCGTTGTCGATGATGATGACGCCCTTGCGGTCGAAGCTCCAGCTGACGCAGCCGGTGGCACCCAGGCCCTTGCCGTATTTGTCCAGCAGATGCCGGACCTCGGGAGCGGTGCGGTTGCGGTTGTCTGTGAGGGCCTCCACAATGACGGCTACGCCGCTGGGACCGTAGCCCTCGTAGACCACCTTCTCAAAGTTATCGGTGCTGCCGGCCCCCAGGGCCTTGTCAATAGTGCGCTTGATGTTGTCGTTGGGCATGTTGGCGGCCTTGGCCTTGGCGATGACGGTAGCCAGGCGGGAGTTGTTGTTGGGATCGCCGCTGCCGCCCTCCTTCACCGCCACGATCATCTCGCGGGCGATCTTGGTGAACGCCTGGGAGCGCTTGGCATCCGCCGCGCCCTTGGTCTTCTGGATATTATGCCATTTGGAATGTCCGGACATATCGTTTGATCTCCTTGCAAATGAAATTTAAGCATTGGTTTCCAAATATAATAACTGACTCATGTATAGAACTCCGCCATGTCCTCCAGCCGGAGACAGGACAGGCGGCGCTGGGAGATATCTGCATACCCGCATCCGCAATCCAGATCGATGTAGCCTCCCCCGCCGTGGAAGATCCGCATGTGGCCCCCCTCCAGATTCGCCAGGTGCCGGTCCAGCTGCTCCTCATCAAAATCCCAGAGTTCACAGACCGGAGTATGGCCTGCCACGACAATCCTCCCGTCGGGGAAGGGACTGACGGCCTCCGGCCCGGGCCGCTGCCAGACCCGGTCATAGATATTGTCCGCCGGAAAGCCGTGAACCAGGTGGAACCCTCTGCCTCCGGCCTCCAGGTCCAGATGGTCCGGCAGGGCCCGGAGAAAATCCAGCACCCGCCGTCTCTCCTCCCCGTCCAGCCGGGACAGGGCCTCCCACGTGACCTGTCCGCCGTTGCGCCGCCAGTGGTTCACCGCCCGCTGATCGTCGGGATGGCCGACTGCCTTGAGGCACATCTCCTCGTGGTTGCCCCGGAGCATCACCACGTTGGGACGCTCCATCACATCCAGCAGGATGTCCACGCCGCCAACGCCGCCCCGGTCCACAACGTCCCCCAGAATATAGAGGGTGTCCTCCGCCGAAAAAGCAATCTCTGTCAGCATCCGCAGAAAACGGCCGTATTCGCCGTGAGGGTCGGCTATGACATAGTGCATCCCCGCCCCGGACGGTCTTTCTCCCGGGAAAGCGTTACACAGCATACTGGATCACTTCCCGGTGAACGGCGGATTTCTCAACCTGCACCTCAGGGAATTTTTCTCTCAGATACCTGACCACCATGGGACACACCACATCCTCCGTTGGGAAGTGCCCGGCGTCGATCACCGTCAGGCCCAGGACTCCGGCATCTAAAAAATGGTTATATTTCAGGTCTGCCGTCACGAATGCGTCGCATCCCAGCGCCGCGGCCTCCCACAAGAAATCCCCGCAGGCTCCGCCGCCTGCCGCCACCTTCCGGATGGGACGGCCGCCGTCCACATACCGGATGCCATTGGGCCGGAGGGCGTTCTTCACCCGGGCCAGGAAGCCGGGCAGGGCCATCGTCTCCGGGAGGGTCCCGATCCGCGCGATACCTCCCTCTGCCACAGGCGCGGCGTCCTGCAAGCCCAGTGCGGAAGCCAGCGCGTCGTTGACGCCCCCCTGGGCGGCGTCCAGATTGGTGTGCATACACACGGCCCCTGTCCCCGACCGGACCAGCCGGATCAGAAGCCTCCCTGACGGGTCCCGGTCCGTGATGCTCTTCACCGGGTGGAAGATGACGGGATGGTGGGACACGATGAGGTCCGCCCCCATGCGCTCTGCCTCTTCCACCACGGGCTCTGTGATGTCCAGGGCCACCAGCACGCTCCGGACCTCCCGGTCCGCGCTTCCCGCCAGCAGGCCCACGTTGTCCCACTCCGCCGCCAGCGCCTTGGGCGCCAGCGCATACAGCGCCGATTCGATGTCATGTACCGTGGGCATCCGCCGCCTCCTTCCATTCTTCCAGCCGGGCGATGACGCCCAGCAGCCGTTCCCGCTTCTCCGCCATGCCGGGGTCCCGGGCTTTCGCCAGACCTGCCGCCGCGCGTCTCAGCCGCAGGAGTCTGTCCGCCAGATAGAGCCCCCATAACGGGTCCCCCTCCAGCCCGATGCCGCCCCAGGCCTGCGCCTCGCCGACAGCGGGCATCTCCCCGCCCCGGACGGTGAGGATGGGGTACAGCACCCCCTTGTCCTGGACCAGCCGCTCGGCGAGAACGTTGAAGCCGCCCTCCGGGAGCCATACGCGCAGAACCTCCGCCTTGCTCATGGGCTGGAGGAGCAGCAGGGGTCCGGCCCGGCTCCAGGGCGCGGCGGCCAGAATTTCCGTAATGGCGTCGCCCCCCAT
>JAAZZJ010000295.1 GCA_014237695.1 Oscillospiraceae bacterium
GGACGGCATCAGCGACCCCATCATGCATATCGTGCGCAACTCCATGGATCACGGCCTGGAGGAGACCGAGGAGGAGCGCATCGCCGCCGGGAAGGACCCCGTTGGCGAGATCATCCTCTCCGCCCGCCACACCGGCAGCGAGGTCATCATCGAGATCAAGGACGACGGCAAGGGCGCGGACTGCCAGGCCATTTTGAACAAGGCCATCCGTCAGGGTCTGGCGGACCCGGACCACGACTACAGCCAGAAGGAGATCCTGGGCTTCATGATGATGGCGGGCTTCTCCACCAACACCAAGGTTACCGAGTTCTCCGGGCGCGGCGTGGGCATGGATGTGGTCAAGAAGAACGTGGCCGACGTGGGCGGCACCGTGTCCATCTCAAGTGAGTGGGGCAAGGGGATGACCACCACGCTGAAGATCCCCCTGACCATGGCCATCATGGACGGCATGGAGGTCAGCGTGGGCGGCTCGCTGTTCACCATTCCCATCAACAACATCCGCACCTCCGCCCGGGTGTCCTCCGGCGATGTGATCCGGGACCCGGCCAGAGGCGAGATGATGAAATTCCAGGGCAATTTCTACCCCATTATCCGGGCCAAGGAACTCTTCGGCCTGGAGGACGGCCACGACAACATCGAAGATGGCATCGTTATCTGGCTGGAGTCCGGAGAGTGCAGCTACTGCCTGTTTGTGGATGACCTTCTGGGACAGCAGCAGATCGTGGTCAAGCCCCTGCCCACCTATGTCAACAGCTTTGATATCAAGAGCTGCGGCATTACCGGGTGCAGCATTATGGGCGACGGCAGCATCAGCATCATCCTGGATATCGCCAACCTCTACAGCGCCGGCCAGGGAATGTTTTGAGCCGGATAACAGCGAAGTGAGAAGGGAGCAACTATACTATGCCGGAAGAAAACGTACTGTTTGCCAGGGAAACTGACGCGCCTGCCGTCTCCGAAGATACCAGCGGAGAGGTTCAGGCCAGCAAATACCTCATCTGCATCTCCGACGGCCTGCTTTACGGCGTGGACGCGGAGCAGGTGGAGACCATTATCACCGACCACACCATCACCCGCCTGCCCCGGGTGCCCCACTATGTGCGGGGCATCATCAACCTGCGGGGTCAGATCATCCCGATCATTGACATCCGCCTCCGCCTAGGCAAGCCCGAGGCGGATGAGAACTGCATCATGGTGGTGAACGTGGGCAGCGACTGCATCGGCATCCTGGTGGACGGGGTGGACAAGATGGTGGACGTCTTCCCCAACTCCATTCTGCCCATGCCCACCCAAAACCCGCAAAAGCTGATTTCCGGCATGTGTTCCCTGCCGGACGGGAAAACGCTGCTGATTCTGGACTGCGGACTTCTCCTGCACGAATAATTGCCAGCTTGCCGGCGGAAAAGGAGGAAGGATTGTGCCGCTGACCAATATTAGCAATGAAGATTTTCACAAGCTCGTCCAATTTATCCACAGCCAGTATGGGATTGACCTCAGCCAGAAACGGCAGCTGGTCACCAGCCGCCTGTCCTCTCTGCTGTCTCAGAAGGGGTATACGGAGTTCGGCCCCTTCGTCTCCGAGCTGCTGAGAAAGCAGGACCCGGCAGACCTGGAGCTGGTGCTGAACCGGCTGACCACGAACTATACGTTTTTCATGCGGGAACAGGAACACTTTGATTTCTTTCAGAATACCATCCTGCCCGATCTCATCAAACGCCACCAGAGGGACAAGGTCCTGGCCATCTGGAGCGCGGGCTGTTCCAGCGGCGAGGAGCCCTATAACATTTCCATTTACATCAAGGAGTTTCTGGGGGCCCAGGCAAACCAGTGGGACACCCGGGTGCTGGCCACGGACATCTCCCAGAAGGCTCTGGCCTCCGCCAAGCGGGGCGTATACGAGCTTCCGGACACCCTGCCCCCCGCCTGGCGGAAGAAATATTTCCGGCCTGTACCCGGCGGGAAACAGTTTATGGTGGCGCCCATTATCCGGGACAATGTGATTTTTCAGACCTTCAATCTGATGGACCCCATTCGGTTCCGTCTGAAGTTTGACGTAATTTTCTGCCGGAACGTGATGATTTATTTCGATCAGCCCACAAAGGACGCGCTGATGCGGCGGTTTTATGACGCCCTGGTTCCCGGAGGCTACTTCATGATTAGCCACTCGGAGAATCTCAGCAAGAATTCGCCCTTTATGACCGTAGCTCCCTCTACGTTCCAAAAGCAGCGGTGACGGCCCGTTTCCGGAAACGGGGGAGCAAGAGACTGTTAACTGTCTCCCCGCGCAGGTCTTGACAGTGGATATACCGCCCAGACTTCGTTAAAAACCCTTGCAATCCGTCAGGATTGCTGCGGCTTTTTTGCCTCGCTGGGCAAAAAATCCCCTCGCCAGTCCCCACACGTTGAGATAGTAAACAGGTTCTAAAGCAAAATAATAAAGGAGAGACGGCCTCTATGTGGTCCATGAATAAAACAATTCGCGTTCTGGTGGTGGATGACTCCGTTCTGGCCCGGACGATGATTACACAGGGGCTGGCCAAGAGTCCCCGGATCGAGATCGTGGGCACGGCATTCAACGCTGTGGACGCCTTGTCCAAGGTGGCGCAGGTCAAACCTGACGTCATCACTTCCGACATCGAGATGCCGGGCATGAACGGAATGGAGTTTCTCAAGAAGCTGCTGCCCAAGTATCCTCTGCCGGTGATCCTGGTGTCCTCCCTGAACCTGCGGGTATTCGACGCCCTGTCCGCCGGTGCGGTGGACTTCGTGCGCAAGCCGGAGCCGGGCCAGAACGAGGTCTTTATCACCGCATTGACCCAGAAGGTCATTGCGGCCGCGGGGGCAAAGGTGCGCCGGGCACCGGCGGTGCCAGTGGCCGTTCCCAACGCGCCCCTGCTGGGGGCAAAGCCCTCTCTGGACCAGGTGATTATCGGCCTGGGTGCCTCAACGGGAGGTACGGAGGCCACGCTGGAGGTACTCAAGCGCCTGCCCGCCGACATCCCCGGGATGCTGATTGTTCAGCATATGCCCACGGGCTTTACCGGCATGTACGCCGACCGGCTGAACCGCCAGTGCCAGATGGAGGTGCGGGAGGCCAAAAACGGCGACGAGATCCACCGTGGGCTGGCCCTGCTGGCTCCGGCGGACTTTCAGATGCGGGTAGTCCGCAGCGGCACCCGCTATACCGTCTCCTGCTCCCAGGGGGAGAAGGTCAGCGGCCACCGGCCCTCGGTGGACGCCCTGTTCTTCTCCATGGCGGAGCAGGTGCGGTGCAAGA
>JAAZZJ010000296.1 GCA_014237695.1 Oscillospiraceae bacterium
GGATGAAGCCGGCGGGGGCGCTTTCTTTGTCTGAGGTCACCGCCGCTGTCCCAACAGCTCCGGCAGGAGATCACAAACTTCCGGATACATCAAGAATCCAGCGGTAATCCCAAGCTCCTGGCCGATACGGAGCTTCCGGCGGATGGTATCCGCATCGTCAAAGAGGACAAACCGGCTCTCCTCAGCATCTGTAATGGTGAAATACTTTGCACATAGATCGTGGGAGTAAAAAACGGACTGCTGCTTCTTTTCAATCATTTCCGCCAATGTTTCCCTGGAAAGGGGTTCCCCTTCCCCGGTGGGACAGGGCAAAGGAAAACTCATCCGCAGCCGCTGGAAGTCCAGGGCCACCCTTCCCCTGCCGAACTGCCGCAGGCTTTCCTCCAGACGCTGATAGAGGTTCCCGCCGGAAAGGGCGGTGCAGATCAGTATGGAGGCCTCCACCGCCTGAGTTCCATAGGTCTCCGGTATAAAGAGGCTCCTCCCGTTCCGGGCCAGAATACGGCCCAGGGCCTCCAGAAAAGCAGTCCGGTCTGCCGACACCGGCTGTTCAAAATCCGCAAAAACACCGCCATACCCGCGGTTGCCGCACTCCCGCCATACGTCCCGGCACAGAGCGGCAGGGTCCCGGATGGGTCCGCAGTCCTGGTCCCCCAGAACCATGAGCCCGCCCCGGGTTCTGGCCAGCAGGTCCCGGCGGACCAGCCGGCCGTCCTGGCCCACCCGGTAGGCCACATGGGCCAGCCGGTCGGTATAGCGGGCAGCCTCCCGCAGTTTGTCGGGCGTAACGGCTAAATAGAGCTGCACAGGCCCTTCCCCCCTCTTGTGGAATCAGAGAAATCGTGGTATACTCTTTTCATAATATGCGATCAAGGAGGGCGCTATGCCATTTTCCATCATCCCGGACCAGCTGTATGACCGCTATACCGAGCTGACTCCCGACGTACTGGACAGCCTGGGCATCCGGCTGCTGTTGTGCGATCTGGACTATACCCTGGCTCCCCGGCGGGTGGAACGGCCGGACGATACCCTCCGGGATTGGATCGGCAGATGCCGGGATGCGGGTGTCACAGTGGTGATTCTCTCCAACAACCGCTCTTCCAGGCGGGTGGAAATGTTCTGCGGCGATCTGGGCATCCGGTATGTGGGCCACGCCGGCAAGCCCGGTACAGGCGGATTCCTGCGGGCTATGGAGGAGGCGGGAGAAATACCGGAACATACCGCTATGGTGGGCGACAAGCTGCTTACCGATATGCTGGGCGCCAGGCGTTCCGGAGTGCTGGCGCTGATGGTGGAGCCCCTTGGCGGCCCTGCAGGGGCATGGAACCATGTGCTGCACGCCTTGCAGGCGCCCTTCAAATGGATTGCGAAAAGGAGATCGTTATGAGCCGTTTTCAGAAAGTTGCCGGGAGACTGGCGTCCTATGGGCTGGACGCTATGATGATTACCAGTGAGCCCAACCGGCTGTACGCCGCACAGTTCCACTCTACTGCCGGAGCCGCGCTGGTGACGCGGGAAAAAAGCTACTTCTTTACCGACAGCCGGTACATGGAGGCCGCAAGGAAACAGATCACCGGCGCTGAGCTGCAGCAGAACACCACAGATGTTACCTTAAACGACCTGACCAACCAGGTCATCCGCTACCACGGAATCAAAAAGCTGGGTTTTGAGGACCAGTACGCCACTGTGGCGGAATTCAACCGCTGGAAGGAAAAACTGGCATGTGAGGAGCTGGTTCCCGCCTCCGGACTGCTGACGGAATTGCGCGCGGTCAAGGACGAGGAGGAAATCAAGTGTTTGATATCCGCCCAGCGGATCGCGGAGAAGGCTCTCCAGGATGTGCTGGCATTTATCAAGCCCGGTGTGACGGAGCGGGAGATCTCTGCCTACCTCCAGTACCGGATGCTCTGCCACGGGGCGGAGAAGATGAGCTTCGAGCCCATCGTGGTCAGCGGCGCCAACGGCAGTATGCCCCATGGGGTCCCCTCCGGCAAGAAGGTGGAGGACGGGGACTTCATCACCATGGACTTCGGCTGCGTCTGGGGCGGCTACTGCTCCGACATGACCCGGACCGTGGCGGTGGGACGCGTCACGGAGGAGATGGAGAAGGTCTACTATACCGTCCTGGAGGCCCAGAAGGCCGGCATCGCCGCCGCCAGGGCCGGGGTCACCGGCAGGGCCGTCCATGAGGCGGCGGCCAGGGTCATCGAGGACGCGGGGTACGGGGAATATTTCGGCCACGGCTTCGGTCACGGCGTGGGCGTGGAGATCCACGAGAGCCCCCGGGCCGCCATGACCAACGACAAGCCCCTGCCCGCGGGGGCGGTGATCTCCGCCGAGCCGGGGATCTATCTGCCGGGACGGTTCGGCGTGCGCATCGAGGATGTGATCGTGGTCAAGGAGGACGGGTGCGTGGACATCACGGAAGCCCCCCACGAGCTGATCGTTTTATGAATGTGTTGGTCATCAACTGCAGTCCCGTCCGGAACGGGGCAACGGCGGAGATCGTCCGGATCGTCTCAAGGCAGTTGAGCGGGAAATATGTGGTGGAGCCCGTCTGTATCGATGACTACGACATCCATTTTTGCCGGGGATGCAGGGTCTGCCATACAACGGCGGCCTGCGTCCAGCATGACGGCGTGGACCGCCTGATGGAACGGTTTGAGTGGGCGGACGTTATCGTTTCAGTTGCTCCCTCCTACTGGGCGGATATTCCCGGGCAATTCAAGGTGTTTATTGACCGGTGTACGCCGTGGTGCAATACCCATGAGCCCCACGCGAAGCTGAGCGGCGGCAAAAGAGGCTATGCAATCGCCCTGCGGACCGGGCCCAGTATGCGGGAATGCGAGAGAATCATTGAAAGTATCCGGCATTTTTACGGCCATCTGGAGATCGAGAGCTGCGGCAGCCTTGGGCTGTGTTCCATCGAGTACAAGGAGGCCGTCGCGCCGAGGGAACGGGAGATCATCCGTTTTTGCGATTCTATTTGATGTGAAAAGGACTGGAGACAAAATCTCCAGTCCTTTTTTCTCTCGTTATTGATCCTTTCCGAACACCTGGGCCGCTACCCGGGCGGAATGGGCGGCGTCCTTGGTGTAGAAGTCCGCGCCGATGCGGTCCGCGAACTCCTGGGTCACCACCGCGCCGCCTACCATCACCTTGCAGGGCGCGCCCGCCTTCCGGAGGGCTTGGATTGTGGCAGCGATGTTCTGGGCTGTGGTGGTCATCAGGGAGCTGAGACCCACCAGCGGAGCCTTGGTTTCC
>JAAZZJ010000297.1 GCA_014237695.1 Oscillospiraceae bacterium
CTTTCTGGTGAACTGGGACAGTGGCCGCAGCCTGAACCTGGTGCTGGGGGCGGACAGCTTCTCTGTCCTGCCCCCGCCCCTCCAGACGCTGAAGCTGTACGCCCCCATGACCGCGGAACTCTTTGAACCCGATGAATACGGCGGAATGGATGAGGATGGTACTCCTTTGGACGGGCGGGATCTTCGCCACTACGCGGACAGCATCCTGGCCGCCCTGATCCGGGAACGGATGCCGGAAGAAGCGGAGCGCGGCATTATGCACTGGTACGGCAAAGATGATGCCGTGGATCGCAAGGTCCGCTCTGCTCTCTTCACTACAGAGGAACGGGAAGGCCGGCTCTGGGCGGTAGTGGAGTGCAAGGCAGCAGAAGCGCTGACCCCTGTGGAACTGGACACTTTGACTGATTATCTGAGCGGGCAGATGTCTGATGGCTGGGGCGAGGGCTTTGAGCAGCGTGATATTGGCATCGGAGATGGCTGTGAGCTGTATGTCCACCTGTGGCAGAGCAAGAACTGGAGCATCATGCCGGAGCAGGACCGCTTCGATCCCCACTTCTCTGAGCGGCTCCCGGATATGTGCTTCTCTGTCCTGCCGGAGGATGACTCCCTGATCTGCATTACCAGAGGCGCCGGCTATCAGGTGTCGGAGAACAGCAGTGAGAAACCCGGTCTGAACCGGCACATAGCGGACTACCGCAATCAATGCCGCGGAATCAGCAAGGCTCAAGAGCAGGCCATGCTGGGCGGCTGCCTGCGTGGCTGGGACTCCCCCGCTGCTGATCCCAGGCACTACATCCAGGAACAGGCGCTGATGAAAAAAGCGGCTTCTGAACAGAAGTTGGCGGAGGGACTGCCGGAACTGTGCTTTTCCGTCCTGCCCAGCACTGGGGCGCTCATCTGTATCAAACGGGGCGAGAGCGGCTATTACCCCTCGGACTGGGATACCGGCGTCCCCGCCCAGAACCGGGAGCTGGCGGACTACAACAACCAGCGTCTCGGCGTCACCGGCGCCCAGCGGCTGGCAATGGAGGCCGGGTCTATGCATGGCTGGGACTGCCCTGCCGCTGATCCCAGGACCTATGAGCAGACCCTCCAGTCCCCCACCGATATGGAGGCTGGAGCGCCGATGGGAGGGATGACTCTTGGATAAGGTATTCCATATCCGCACATTCAGCAGCCCCAACGGAGCCTGTCAGGAAGTGGAGCTGGATCTGCCAGCCACGGATTACGAACTTCTCGACGCGATGGAACAGCTCCGGCTGGAGGACGGAAAGCACCCATATCTGGAGTTCCATGCTGTCGAGGAATACGACTACTTGAACGAGCGCATTCAGGAGACAGACATCTTCCCGCTCAATGCCCTGGCCAAGCGGTTGGCAGAGCTGGACACGCGAGGTATGGCCGTCTTCGAGGGGCTGGTCTGCATGGATATTCAGAAAGGCGTGGAAACGATCCCCATTGGCAGCCTGATCGACTACGCCTACAGCGGGGAATGCTGCCATGTGTTGGAGGATGCCGTGACCGATGAGGAACTGGGCAGGTTCCTTGTGGAGAACGGGTTTATCCCGGAAACAGACGCCATTCCGGACGCCACGCTTGAGCTGCTGGACTACGCGCAGATTGGGAAGAACCATTGGGAGGCGGAGGGCAGTACATTTACCGGCTTCGGCTATGTGGAGCGGCACAGCGAACCGCGTCAGGTTTACAAAACCCTGGATCTTACGCCGAAAAAGCCCGCGTACACCATCCTGGCTGAGACATATGACGGAAACCGGGTGGAGTTCCCATACCCGGCCAACGCTCCCATGGGGACGGAGCCGGTGCGCTGTGTGGACTGCACCGCGCCGTCACTCATCGGTCTGACCAGTGGAATGGAAACTGTGGACCTGCTGGCCCGCAGACTGGCAGGTCTGGAGCCGAAGGCCCTGACCGCTTACAAGGCCCTGCTGGAAGCCACAGATTGCAAGGACATCCTGAGCGCCGGGGCGCTCATGGACTCGCTGGACAACTATGTCTTCTCCCCCCAGTACAGCTCCCCCATCGAAGTGGCGAAGGGGGAGCTTTCTCTTATCCTCTGTGAGCCGGACGCGGCGACACTCGCCCCACACCTGAATCTATACCAGTACGGACAGGCGCTGATCGAAAAGTGCGGCGGCGTTCTGACTCCCTATGGCCTGATCGAGCGTTCGGACGGCCAGCCGGTCCAGGGTATGGAAGAAAGCCCTCAGCAGGGCGGAATGGAGATGATGTGATGATGGATGATTTCAAAGAATTCCTGGAACTGCCCGGTACGCCCCAGGAACAGGAGTGGTTGAAGGAGCAGCTGGAGACGTTAAGCGTCCAGGAGAGCTACGCCCTCGCCGCCGTCTCGATGGGGTATCCACCCGAAAAGGCGGCTGACGCCATCAAGAGTATTTTGAGCCTGCCCGACTGCACGCTCCATCCGGCTGGGAGCTATGAGGATTTGGGCAAGTACAGCCAGAAAGGAGCGGCCAGCCTGCCGGAGGACGTCCTGCCCTATGTGGATTTTGATCACATCGGGCAGGAGTTTGAGGATGAGCACCCCGGACTGTTCATCGGAGGCTATTATGTGGAATATCCGAAAAAGGCAGTAGAACCAGCTTACTCCGGAAAGAACGCGTTTTTGCCGGAGGACAGCGATTGGAGCGTCAAGCTGAAGCTGGCCTCCCCTGCGGTCCCCGAGGGCGTGTGGCTCCGTCTGCCGGGATATGACGGCAAAATGGCGGAGGACGCGGACGAGGTCGTGCTGGCACTGGACGAGCTGCGGGTCAAGTCTCTGGAGGACTGCACTCTGCTGGAAGCCCGGTGTATTCTCCCCGAGGCCGGAGACCTTACGAAGCAGTATTCCAGCATTACCGATCTGGTTCGGGATGGGGATAATCTCGGCTATGTTCTGGCTGAGCAGGGTCAGGGCAAAGCGCACTGGCTGGACAAGTTTGCCGCCGCTTTGGAGTATGAAGACTGCCGTACCCTGAAATTTGCCCTGGACATCGCACAAAACCTCCGTTGCTATGAGTGGGTACCCCGTGACGGTGTAAAGGAATTTGCCGCAAACAACTTGCGCACCTATCATGTACCGGAGGAGCTGATCCAGTCCGGTAATATTGATCTGGACGCCTATGCGGAAGATCTGCTGGAGAGTTCCGGATACATGGAGGCCGGCAGTGAAACCGGCTATCTGACGCGAAACGGCAAGGAATTTGTCCGTGATTTTACTGCCCCGGCCCAGCAGGATGTGCTGA
>JAAZZJ010000298.1 GCA_014237695.1 Oscillospiraceae bacterium
ATTGCCGGTATCTGCAACTTTGACCGCCTTGCTTAATTTCGCAAGAGGTCTAATAACAGAAGGGCGAGAACCAGTCAGCGGTTCAGCCCCGATTTGTCAGGATTCTATCAAATAGAAACCGTCACCTGCCGGGGTGGCGGTTTCTGCGTTTCTTAATCATGACAGTGACTGTGAAGTCTCCAACATGAAATGTAATACGCATGAGCCTCACCCGTGGGGCGGCCAAAGGCCGCCTTAGGGCTGGGGCTGCCCTAAGGGCAGCCTAACGCCTCCTTCCGGAGGATGTAGCCAAACCGCCGGCCGTATGATTGCAGTGCCCTTCCGCCTCTCTTGCGGGAGGCTTTTTTATTCTATCGAAGGCGGCGGATTTTGTCAATTCCGGGTTTTCCGCTTCCTCTCCCGGCAGGCCAGCTCGTCCAGGCTCAGGTCATAAAAGTCCGCCAGCGCGATCAGGGTGGACAGCACCGGCTCTCGCTGCCCACGCTCATAATATTGATATGTCCGCAGGGCAATTCCGGCCTTCTCCGCCGCTTCTGCTTGAGAAAACCCGCGAGACAACCGTAATTTTAATAAATGTTCTGGAAATGTCATAAGCTCTCTTTTCCTCTTGACAAGCACGAATGTGCATGATACAATACGATCAAAAGCACAATTGTGCTTATAGATGCAGGAGGGATACAAAATGACTCTTATCAGCCAATTATTTTATGATATATATGATGCCGAATACGCCGCTCTGGAGGAGGACGAGGAATACCAGGCCGCCAAAACGGCCCGCGCGGAAGCGGAAAAGGAACTGGTTTTCGCTATGACCCGCAAGCAGCGCCGCATGTTCCATGACTACGCGGAAAAGGCCCGGCAGGTGGACGCCCTGGAACTCCGCCGCCTCTTCTCCCGCTGCACCCTCCTTCTGGAGGTCAAAAGACGTCCGCGTGTTTCACGTGAAACATCCGTTTCTTTATAGTGCCTCTCCGAACAGCGCCCAGGTATTGCTGCCGGTGATTTTCGCCTCCACATACCGCCCGATGAGGGAGCCGTCCCCGCGGAGATGGACCAGCCGCCCCCCCGCCGTCCGGCTGGAGAGGGGCCAGTCCGGGTCTCCGCTCTCCCCGTCCGCCAGGACCCGCAGGGTCTTTCCCACATAGGCCCGGTGGAGTTCTCCGGAGATCCGGTTCTGGGCGTCCAGGAGGCGGTCGAACCAGACCTGCTTTTCCGCCCGGGATACGGGGTCCGGCAGCTTCGCCGCCGGGGTGCCGGGCCGGGGGGAGTAGATGAAGGTGAAGAGGGCGTCATAGCGCACCTCCTCAATGAGGGAGACGGTCTCCATGGCCTCCGCCTCGGTCTCCCCGGGGAAGCCGGTGATGATGTCGCTGGTGAGGACCACGTCCGGCATGGCCTCCCGGACCATGCGGACCTTTTCCAGATACTGCTCCCGGGTGTAGCCCCGGTTCATGGCCTTCAGCACCCGGCTGCTGCCGGACTGGACCGGCAGATGGAGCTGTCTGGCCACGTGGGAGCATTCCGCCATGGTCTCAAAGAGCTTCCGCCCCGCGTCCTTGGGGTGGCTGGTCATGAACCGGACCAGATAGTCCCCGGGGATCTTGTCGATCTCCCGGAGCAGGTCCGCGAAGTCCATGGGCTTGTCCAGATCCTTGCCGTAGGAGTTTACGTTCTGGCCAAGGAGGGTGATCTCCCTGTATCCCGCCTCTACCAGAGAGCGGACCTCGGCCAGCACGTGGTCCGCCTCCCGGCTCCGCTCCCGGCCCCGGACGTAGGGCACGATGCAGTAGGAGCAGAAGTTGTTGCATCCGTACATGACGGATACCCATGCCTTCACGCCGCTCTCCCGGACCACCGGCAGTCCCTCGGCGATGGTCCCGTGTTCGTCGGCGATGGAGAAGGTCCGCTTGCGGTCCGTATACACGCCGTAGAGCAGCTCCGGAAATTTCCACAGGGCCTGAGGCCCGAAGACCAGGTCCACATGGCGGTAGGAGCTTTTGATCTTAGCCGCCACCACCTCCTGCTGGGCCATGCAGCCGCACAGGCAGATGATGAGGTCCGGGTTTTTCTCCCTGGCGTGGACCAGCTGGCCCACTGCGCCGAAGACCTTTTTCTCCGCGTTCTCCCGGATGGCGCAGGTGTTGATGACGATGATCCCGGCCGCAAGGGGGTCCTGGGTGAAGCCGCAGCCCATATCCCGGAGCATCCCCATGATGCGCTGGCTGTCGTGAACGTTCTGCTGGCAGCCGTAGGTATCCACCATGGCCAGCAGCTGCCGGTCCGGGCGGCGGAGAAGGGCGGCCAGCCGCCGGGTAAATTCCTCCTGCCGCCGGATCTCTCCGGCGGGGAGGACCACTTGTGTTCTGTCCAAAAGCAGTTTCCTCGCAGACTTGTAGAATAGCAGGTAGTATTATACAGGGAATTGCTCCAAAAGGCAAGTGCCCCCGCGATATATACTCCCCATTGCAAAAAACAGGCACAACTTTCCCAAAAGTGACCGGACCGCCGGCGGCCATAATCCCGGGGAACCGGCGGCAAAGCTGTTTACAGCAGGGTTTTGCACATTATCCACAGGGTTTTCCACATCATTATGTCAACGCCTCTCTGCCGGAAAAGTTGGGGAATGGCTAAAATGACGGAAGAGACGGGAAGCGGCGGTTGACAATTCCTCTCCGACAGGGTAAAGTATACCCCATACTGAAGCAGCGGAGGAACATGCTATGGAAAAATATCCCGCCCCGGCGGCGGAAACGGACATTACGCCTGCGGCCTCGGAGCTGGAAGCGCTGTGCGCCGCCGTCCACCCGGCGGTAGGGCGCGCCGGAGAAGAGCTGGAAAAACGGTACTATGAACGCCTGGCCGAGGAGGCCCTGGGGCCCAGGTGGTCCGGCGGCAAGCCGCCGGAGGACACACAGGCGCTGCTGGACGGCGTCCAGGAGGAGCTGGAACATCTCCACCAGGCGTCCAGGGCCCTGGCCCAGTCCTATCAGTCCGTGGTGGGGCTGGAGGACGAGCTGAGCGCCCGGGTCCGGGACGTGCGCAAGAGCCGGGACCGGAAGTGGTACGTCCTCAATCCGCCCGCCAACGCGGGCATCGACCTGGAGGAGCGGCGGACGGATCACTTTGCCCAGGGGATCAATATTTATAAAATATTGCTGGTGTGCATCGTGGGCAGCTTTGCCGGGGTCATCATCGAGATGATGTGGGCCTATGCCCGGTACGGCATCATCGAGAGCCGCCGGGGGCTGGTCT
>JAAZZJ010000299.1 GCA_014237695.1 Oscillospiraceae bacterium
CACAGCCGCCGCATGTTCACCGGACGGGCGTCCGCCGTGCTGTGCCCCACCACCAGCAGGCTCATCAGGGCCAGGGAGAGGTTTTCCAGGCGCTTTCCCTCAGAGAAAATGTAGCTGGCGGCCTTGAAGCGCATATCCTCGCCCAGATTTCCGCTGCGGAGCATATCGGCGTAGCCGATGATGGAGGTGAGGGGCGTTTTCAGTTCGTGGACAAAGCTGGCGGTGAAGTCCTCCTGCCGCCGGGCCGCCTCCTCCAGCTCCTGAATATTTTTCTCCACGGCGTCCGCCATGCGGTTGAAGCTCTCCGCCAGCTCGCTGATCTCATCGCCCCCCATGACCTGCGCCCGGGGGGAATAATCCCCCTGGGCCAGCTGGGTGGCCACCCGGCCCAGGGAGCGGATGGGGGTCGTCAGCCAGTAGGAGAGGGCGAACATCACCAAGCTGCTGACGCCTACCACCAGCAGGATGATCCAGCGGTAGACCTGGTAGTGGATCTCCCGGTCGCTGAACAGGCGGCTGATGTCCCGGATGGTCTCCATGTAGAGAATCCCGTCGGGCAGGGCCACCGGGCCCGCGCAGTGGAGCAGATACCGTCCGGTCTTCTCCTCATGGCGCAGCACATACCCGGAGGAGCGCCGGCCGATCTGGGAAAGCAGCTCCTGGTCGCTGGCGGAGTCCAGAGTGGAGTAGATATGGCTCCCCGTGGGGGTGGTGATCCGGAACTGGCGGTCGGAGAAATAGGCGGCCTCCTTCAGAGTGCTCTCCAGGCTTCTTCCCCGCTCCGCCACGTTTTCCAGGGTGATTCCCCTGGCGTCGCAGACCGCCTCATAGGAGACGCGCAGCATCTGCATCTCCTCCTGGGCCATGTCGATCTCCCGCTCCAGAGCGGACTGAAAGGAAAGGGAGATGAGCAGATAGCTGCCCACGCCGGTGGACAGCAGCAGGATGCACAGCGCCGCCAGCGTCACCTTCCAGGCGAACTTCATTCCGCTACCTCCAGCCGGTATCCCACCTTGTAAACGGCGGCAATCCGCTCCTGCCAGCCCAGCTTTTTCCGCAGGCGCTGGACGTGAAGGTCTACGGTGCGGCTGTCGCCCATGTACTCATTTTCCCACACACGCTCATAAATTGTCTCTCGAAAAAGGGCGATATTTTTATTTTGCAGAAACAGGATCAGCAGATTGTACTCCTTGGCGGTGAGCGGTATGATCTTCCCGCCCCGGGTGACCACCCGGGACTGGGTGTCCACCACCACGTCGCCCACCGCGATCCGGTTCTCCGTCTTGTGATAGCGGCGCAGCACGGTCTCCACCCGGGCCAGCAGCTCCGCGATCTCAAAGGGCTTGACGATATAGTCGTCGGCCCCCAGGCGCAGGCCCTTGATCCGGTCCTTCACCGCGCTGCGGGCGGTGATGAAAATGACGGGGATCTCCAGGGGCGCCAGGTACTCCATCAGCTCGAAGCCGTCCACCCCCGGAAGCATCACGTCCAGAAGGATCAGGTCGTACCGCTTGGCCTCCACCGCGTCGGCGGCGTCCGTGCCGTTGTCCAGACAGTCGCAGGAGTAGCCCGCCGCGGTAAGGCTCATGTCCAGCAGGTCCGCAATGGGCTTTTCATCTTCTACAATGAGTATTTTAACCATGGTTTTGCTCTCTTTCTATGCCGCAGGCGCGCCGCGCGTGCCGCCGCGCTGCCTGTGAAATCTTTCAGCAGAAGCCGCCCCGGCACTTCGGCTATACCATCTTCTCCGGGTCCACCAGGGCGCCGTACTCCACCTCCGTCAGAAGTCCGGCGCGCAGCACCGCCTCCCGCAGGGAGATGCCCTCCCGGTGGGCCAGCAGGGCGGCCTGGGCGGCTTTCTCGTAGCCGATCCGGGGCGTCAGGCAGGTGACCAGCATGAGGGAGCGGTCCAGATATTCCCCCATCTTCTCCCGGTTGGCCCGCAGGCCCTCCAGACAGTTTTTCCGGAAAGAGTCCAGTCCGTCCGCCAGCAGCCGGACGGACTGGAGGAAATTGTACGCAATCACGGGCATGAACACGTTCAGCTCGAAATTTCCCTGGCTGGCGGCGATCCCCACGGCGGCGTCGTTGCCCATCACCTGCACGGCGATCATGGTCACCGCCTCGCACTGGGTAGGGTTCACCTTGCCCGGCATGATGGAGCTGCCCGGCTCGTTCTCCGGAATGGTGATCTCCCCCAGGCCGCACCGGGGGCCGCTGGCCAGCCAGCGTACATCGTTGGCAATCTTCATCAGGTCCGCCGCCAGAGCCTTCAGGGCGCCGTGGGCAAAGACCAGCTCCCCCTTGCCGGTGAGGGCGTGGAACTTATTGGGCTCAGAGACGAAGGGCCTGCCCGTCAGCTCCTCCAGCACCGCCGCCGCCTTTCCGGCAAAGCCCGCGGGCGCGTTGAGGCCGGTGCCTACGGCGGTCCCCCCCAGAGCCAGACCGCACAGGGGCTGCAAGGCCGCCGCCAGCATCTCCCGGTCCCGCTCCAGAGAGGCCCTCCAGCCGGATATCTCCTGAGAAAAGCGCAGGGGCACCGCGTCCTGGAGGTGGGTCCGGCCAATCTTGATTACATCCTCATTCTCCGCCTCCAGCCGCCGGAGGACGGCAATGGTCCGCTCCAGGGCGGGGAGGAGGGTATCCTCCAGCGCCAGGACGGCGGCAATGTGCAGGGCGGTGGGAAAGGTGTCGTTGGAACTCTGGGACATATTCACATGGTCGTTGGGGTGGACCTCCGGCCCCTCGGGGGCCATCCGGGCGCACAGGCGGGCCACCACCTCGTTGACGTTCATATTGGACTGTGTGCCGCTGCCGGTCTGCCAGACCTTCAGGGGAAACTCATCGTCCCACCGGTGATCCAGTATTTCATCGCAGGCGGCGGTGATCCGACGGCACCGGTCCCCGTCCAGACGGCCCAGCTCCCGGTTGGTCAGAGCCGCCGCCTTTTTCAGCAGGGCGAAGGCGCGGATGATCTCCTCGGGCATCCGCTCCGTGCCGATGGCAAAGTTCATGAGGCTCCGCTGGGTCTGCGCCCCCCAGCATCTCCGGGCGGGCACCTCCACGGTTCCCAGAGCGTCATGCTCCAAACGGACGTCAGGTTCTTGGACGGACATAGCAGGTCTCCTCTCCGGATAAATTTCATACCAGGTTAAGCATAACAAATTCGACAGAAAAAAACAACTCTTAAATCTTAGGCCCTGTTTGAAAAATAAATATTGCACAAAGAGAGTAAGTGTGCAAAAATA
>JAAZZJ010000029.1 GCA_014237695.1 Oscillospiraceae bacterium
TATGTGGTAACGCTTTTGGCTCTGTTCGCCGTCTTTGCCGCGATCCTGTGGCAGGGGACCGCCGTCAACGCGTCAAAGAATCTCTCCTTGAGCGAGGGCGGCGGATTGGTTCTGGTCATCGACCCGGGCCACGGCGGCTTCGATCCCGGAGCGGTGGCAGCGGACGGCACCGCCGAGTCCCAGGTCAATCTGAAGGTGGCCCTGCAAATGGAGGAGATCGCCCGTCTTCTGGGCGTAAAGACCGACATGACCCGCCGGGAGGATGTCTCCACAGAGAGCGATGCCACAGCTGCCGTCCGTCAGCGGAAGAACTCCGATCTGCAAAACCGGGTGGCCCAGATCAACGGCGTCTCCGGCGGCGTGCTGGTGAGCCTGCACCAGAACAGCCTGCCCCAGGTGCCCAGCGTCCACGGCGCGCAGGTGTTCTACGGCGAGGCCGGCGGCAGCCGGGAGCTGGCGGAGTCCATCCAGGCGGCTCTGAATCAGACGGTCAACGACCGGGCCAAGGAGGTCAAGGCGGCAGGCGGCGGAGTCTACCTTCTGAAAAAGGCGGAGATCCCTGCCATTCTGGTGGAGTGCGGATTCTTATCCAACAGCGAAGAGACCGTTCTGCTGAACTCCCAGGCCCATCAGAACCGGCTGGCAGTGACCATTCTGGCCTCCGCCCTGGCCCATCTCAATCAACCGTAAAATAGGACTGGTCAAACGGGGGCTGCTGCTGTATAATGGAGGCAGGAAAGGCACACGGCAGACGGAGCCCGGGACTGCCGCAGAGGATCCCGGGGCTCCGCCTGCCGCCAACGAAGGAGAAGGGCTATGGCAAAAGCAAAGACCATATTTTATTGTACGGAGTGCGGCAGCGAGACGCCCAAGTGGGCGGGAAAGTGCATGGCCTGCGGCGCGTGGAACACCATTGTGGAACAGGAGGCCGCGCCCAAAACCAAGTCGGGCCGCTCCTCCGGCGTGAGGAGCGCGTTCCATTCCGTGAAGGCGGCAGCCCTGACGGATATCGACACCGCTGAGGAAATCCGCTTTGGCACCGGCATGGGCGAGCTGGACCGGGTACTGGGCGGTGGGGCGGTAAAGGGTTCCCTGGTCCTGGTGGGCGGCGCGCCGGGGGTTGGAAAGTCCACGCTCATGCTCCAGATATGCGGGAGTCTCTGCAAAAAGAACCGGGTGCTGTATGTCTCCGGCGAGGAATCGGTGCGGCAGCTGAAGCTCCGGGCTCAGCGGCTGGGCGTGGAGGGCGGCAATCTGCTGGTGCTGTCGGAGACAGCGCTGGAGGACGTACTCCAGTCGGTTTCCGAGGAGGAACCGGACATCCTCATCGTGGATTCCATCCAGACGCTGTATAACGGCGCTCTGGACAGCCCGCCAGGCAGCATCGGCCAGGTGAAAGACTGCACCATGGCCCTCATGCAGCTGGCCAAGGGCCGGAGCGTGACGGTGTTCGTCATCGGCCACGTCAACAAGGAGGGCTCCATCGCGGGGCCCAAGGTACTGGAGCATATGGTGGACTGCGTCCTCTACTTCGAGGGCGAGCAGCACAGCACCTGCCGCATTCTGCGGGCGGCGAAGAACCGCTTTGGGGCTACCAATGAGATCGGTGTATTCGAGATGCTGGACGCGGGGCTGGAGGAGGTGGAGAATCCCTCCCGGATGCTCCTCTCAGGCCGCCCTGACGGGGCCCCGGGGACCTGCGTTACCTGCGTGATGGAGGGCGTGCGGCCGGTGCTGGCAGAGATCCAGGCTCTGCTGGCCCCCACGTCCTATGGAAACGCCCGGCGGTCCAGCAACGGCTTTGATTTCGGCCGGGCAGCCATGCTGCTGGCGGTGCTGGAGAAGCGGGGCGGGCTGAAGGTGTCCGCCTGCGACGCGTACATGAATATTATCGGCGGCCTGACGCTGGACGAGCCCGCCGCCGATCTGGCGGCTGTATTGGCCCTTGCTTCCAGTTATCTGGACAGGCCTGTTGCGGCGGACCTGGCAGCGATCGGCGAGGTGGGACTCACCGGAGAGCTGCGGGCGGTGAACAATCTGGACCAGCGGCTCAGCGAGGTCTGCCGGCTGGGGTTCAAGACCTGCATCGTGCCCCTGCGGCGGGGGAAGAAACCCGCGCCCCAGGAGGGCCTGCGGGTGATTGAGGCCGCAAACATCGGCGAAGCCATCCGGGCGGCGCTGGGAAAGTAGAGGCGAAAATGGATATCATTGCCGGACTGCAGAGCAAAAACAACGCGGAGGCATACCAGCTGCTTCTGATGCTGGAGGAAGAATCGGCGGCGTCCAATTCATTGTATGACAACTTCGAGGATTTTCTCGGGCTGTTGAAAAGCGGAAATTCCTTTGTTCGGACGCGGGGCTTTCGGCTGGCCTGCGCTCAAGCGCGATGGGACGCGGAGGACAAGCTGGCTGCACATTTTGATCTGCTGCTTGCCGCGCTGGACGCCGATCAGCCAACGGCGGCGAGGCAGCGCCTGGCCGCTTTGCGCAGCGTGATCCTCTATAAGCCGCAGCTGGGCAGAAGAATTACAGATAAGCTGGATAAATTGGATTTGTCGAAGTATAAGGACAGTATGCGCCCTCTGATAGAGCGGGATATGGAGGAGCTGCGCACATTGATCGAGCGGAAAGAGGTTTAGGATGAACCATCTGGGGACAAAAATTTTGAAGACGGAGTATTATCAATGAGCCATTGTGCCCGTTACAATAGGCGGCCCCATCGGTTCGATCGCGGTGGTCGGCTATGACAGCCGTCTCGGCCAGCCGGAGATCGGCTACTGCATCGGGAAAAAGTGGTGGCAGCAGGGCTATACCAGCGAGGCGCTGAACCGGGTCATTGATTTTTTATTTGACGAGGCCGGCGCAGTCCGGATAGCGGCCCGGCACGATCCCCGTAATCCCGGCTCCGGAGCGGTCATGCGCAAATGCGGCATGACCTGTGAGGGCACCCTGCGTCAGGCGGACCGGAATAATCAGGGGATTTGCGACGCCTGCATCTATTCGATCCTGGCAGAGGAGCGGCGGAAACATCCGTCCGGATGAATGGTTTGGAGAATTTTGCGGAACAATAGGCGTCGTATGTTGGAGATTTTGACCGCCGTGTCCCGTGTTTTTTGCTATAGGAAAATTTTTACCCCATTTTTTCTGCAAAATACTTGCAATTACGGCGGGAATACGATAGAATGTCCGGTAGGTAAGGTATCCCGTGTAAATTATTCCAACAGGAGGAAATCAAAATATGGCTACGATCACTGCCGGCGAGTTCCGCAACGGCAAGACCTTTGAAATGGACGGAAAGGTGATGCAGGTCGTCGAGTTCCAGCACGTCAAGCCCGGCAAGGGCGCGGCTTTCGTGCGTACCAAGATGAAGAACGTGGTTACCGGCGCGGTCACCGAGACCAGCTTCAACCCCACCGCCAAGTTCGAGGAAGCTTTCGTCGAGCGCAAGGATATGGAGTACAGCTACAATGACGGCGACCTGTACTATTTCATGGATCAGGAGACCTACGACATGGTGCCCCTGGCCCGTGACCTGCTGGGTGACGCTTTCCGTTTCGTGAAGGAAAATACCATGTGCAAGGTGCTTTCCTATAAGGGCAACGTGTTCGGTCTGGAGTGTCCCAACTTCATGGACTTGGTGGTCACTGAAACCGAGCCCGGCTTCGCCGGCAACACCGCCACCAACGTCACCAAGCCCGCCGTGCTGGAGACCGGCGCGGAGATCAAGGTGCCCCTGTTCATCGACGTGGGCGACAAGATCACCATCGACACCCGTACCGGCGAGTACCTGTCCCGCTGCAAGGAGTAATTCTGTGTTCCATCGGCCGGGGGCCGTGTGTTTGCAAGAGGAGAACCTGACAACATGACTTTTTGAAAGGAGAATTGCTATGGAGATTCTGGAAAAGGTCGCGTATATGAAGGGCTTGGCGGAGGGCATCGGCCTGGACGTTAAGTCCAAGGAGGGCAAGCTCCTCAAGGTGATGATGGACATCCTCGATGACGTCGCCCTGGAGCTTCAGGACATTCGGGACGAGCAGGGCGATCTGGAGGAGGGTCTGGACGCTGTCAGCGAAGATCTGGCGGATGTGGAGACCTACCTCTTCGACCTGGAGGACGATGAGGACGAAGACGAGGCGGATGAGGAGGTCTACCAGACCACCTGCCCCAACTGTGACGAGGAAATCTTCTTTGATGAGGACATCCTGGCCGATGGCAGCGTCCTTTGCCCCAACTGCGGCGAGAAGCTGGAGTTCGACCTCTCCGATCTGAGCGGCTGTGGCTGCTGCTGCGGCGCCTGCGGTGAGGACGAGGAGGACGAAGACGAGGAAGATGAGGACGGCGAGGAGTAACCTCCGGCGTTCACAGGGTAAAAGCATGGGCCGCCCGCGCACTGCGCGGGCGGCCTTCTGCCGCTTTCGCGGGATTCAGCCCGGATACCGATCCAGATACTCGCTGATCTTTGCCTGATACAGCCGGGCTTCCCTGTTATCGTTTTGCAGGCCATGGCCGGAATGAGGGAATTCGATATAGTCGTGGGGTACGCCGTTCTCCTCCAGAGCGTCCAGCAGAGGACGGACTGCGGGAAAGGGGCAGATCCTGTCATGAGCGCCATAGGCGCAGAGGGTGGGGACGGAATCCCTGTTGACCCAGATGTCGGCGGAGATATCCCGGACCTCGGCGGCGTAGTCGTTGGATTCGATCATTTCCGGCGTGATGACATTTCCGGACATTGCGCTGAACAGGACCGAGGCGGCTTCGGGGCTTTTATCCAGACCGTAGCAGGTCCAGTCCTCATGGTGGAAGCTGGCGGGGCCTACGGCCTCAAAGACCATCTTCACGGGAATGGGGGACGACGGCGCGTCCCGGTAGGCATAGATCAAGGCGAGGCAGCCTCCCGCAGAACCGCCTGCTATGGCCATCCGGTCCAACGGATAGCCCAGCTGCTCCGCTTCCGCCTGGATGGCGGGGATGCTGTTCCGGATTTCCAGGGACTGTGTATAGATGCTGGCCTGGGGATTCTCCTCTCCGAAGAGGGTATAGTTGACGCCCGCCGCCACATAGCCCCTGGCGCAAAACCACTTGAGGATCTCCGCGTCGCCGGACTTGTCTCCGGCGGTGAAGCCGCCGGCATGGAGGTAGACCACCAGGCCATAAGTTCCCTTCGTATTGTCCGCCGGGACGTAGAGATCAAATTTGTTGGCTGAGCCCTGGCCGTAGGACAGGTCGGTATAAACCGTTCCCACCTCGTCGTTCCACTCCACCCGTGTTCTCAGGGGATCATACGTCATATTGAAAATGGCGGACAGCACAAAGGCAGCGGCAAATGTACCCGCATAGAGAAGCCCCCACAGCACTTTGCTTCCGCTTTTTGCTTTGCTCTTCACAGAAAATTTCCTCCAAACAGCGTGCCGCCCACCAGGCGATTTAACACGGCCCGTACTGCCAAACGTCCCAGGACGGAAGCGGTAAGCGCAATAACAACCAGTGTGATTATCCGTTTCTGCGTATGCGTCATGGTCCTGCTCCTTTCAGCATTCCTCTTGACTTTCTGCTGCAACAGCTGTAGCATCATGATGCGGCAAGTGTAGCATTCTTGCCGGAAAATGTCAATAGACTTCCAAAAATGCTACAAAAGGAGGCTGAATGTTGCGGCATGGATAATATGGAGAAAAACACCTATGTAAAAACACAGCTGACAGCAGCCCTGCTCGGGCTGCTGGAGGAGAAGGATCTGTGGGATATCTCCATCAGTGAGATCGCCTCTGCGGCCGGGGTCCACCGGGTGTCCTTCTACCGGAATTACAGGGAGAAGGAGGATGTCCTGCGGGAACATATGCACGCAGCGTATGAGCGGTGGGGCCGGTATCATCCCGAGCCGGAAGATCAGGACGGGGACGAACAGATCCGGCGGTTTTTCGCGTATCTGGAGGACAACGGAGCATTTTTTCGTCTTCTCCAGCGGCGGGAGCTGTTGTATCTGCTCAAGGAGATGCTGCTGGCCAACACCGGTCCCAGGCCGGAATTTTCGAACGTCATCGCCTACGCTGCGGCATTTATGGCGAATGGCATTTACGGATGGACTGAGGAGTGGTTCAAACGGGGAATGCAGGAGTCCGCAGAGGAAATCGCGTTCCTGCTGAAACAGCAGCGGGAGACGCAGAGGCCGGAAGGGGACGGCAAAATCGAATAAATGCCTCACTTTCGCTGGCTTTGAGCAAAAAGCAGGGACGGAAATCTTTGTCCGTCTTTATGCCTGTTTCCGCTCAAACCCCAGGTATCGCGTTCCCTGGAAGGTCAGGTTTCCGTAGTCTCCCTCTGCCAGCATCCCGTATTCCGAGCCGCCGACGCACAGCTCCATCCTGTCGCCGCTGGCGACCTGAAAGGTCACGTAGTAGGTGGTGGTGGACGAGGTGTGCCCGATGCCATTGGCATCCTGATGGTGGTGATGGCTGACGTCCCCCCGTTTGGCTACCACGGTGGCTTCCACGGTGAGCCGGGGAGAGTGGTTGTTTTTGTTCCACTGTCCGATGCCCTTGATAAAATTAAAAACGATCATTCCCAGAATCAGGAAAAATACAAGGAAAAACATCCCGAAGAAAATATCCGGCATATCACAACGCTCCTTCCTCATCCAAAAGCCCGCCGGTCCGGGTGCTGTCATAGACCTTGACGCCGTTCTTCTCCAGCAGCTCCGCCGCCACACCCTTCCCGGGGACCAGCGCACCGGAAAAGGTGCCGTCGTAGATCATCCCGCAACCGCAGGAGGGACTGCGCACCTGCAGGACGGCCCTGACAGCGCCCTCCGTCCGGGCGATGTCCAGCGTCCTCTCCGCCCCTTTCCGGAAGGCCTCCGTCACGTCCTGTCCGTCTCTCGTCAGGACCCGTTCCCCCACCCGTTCCGACGGGACCCTGGGGGTGGACAGACCGCCCAGCTGCTCCGGGCAGACGGGGACGATCTCGAACCGTTCCCGCAGCCGCTCCACATCGGGAGAATAATTGTTCCCGCCGTTATACTTGCAGTTCTCTCCCAGCAGGCAGGCGGATACCAGCAGCTTCTCCTTCAAACCGGCAGCTCCTTCCCGTCCAGGACCGCCCGGAGCAGCACATCCTCTGCGCTGTAGCTCAGCTTCAGGGAGAAAAATGGCCGCTCCTCCTCCAGCAGGCGGAAGAATATCTTGTCCCCCTCCCAGATGGGGAGGTCATAGACCTTCTCCCTGGGTACCCACTCCAGGTCCCCCTCATTGCACTCGGACAGCTCCCCCGTCCAGGCGGCGGCGGTGAACAGGTGCATGTACTGGGTACATTCCTGTCCCTCGCAGTCAAAGGTGACGATGCCCCGGAAGCGGTAGTCCGTCAACGTCAGGCCGGTCTCCTCCCGGGTCTCCCGAATGGCGCACTCCTCCGGGCTCTCGCCGTACTCGAAGCCGCCGCCTACGCCGATCCATTTGTCGTGGTTGATGTCGTTTTTCTTTTTCACCCGGTGGAGCATCAGATACTCCCCGGCCTCGTTTTCCAGATAGATCAATGTAGTGTTGACATGCAATTCGTTCACCTCCAGATCAAATAGCTGATACCGTACAGCACCGGCTGGTGCAGTACGTAAATAATAAGACTGTGCCGCCCCGGCCAGGTCAGCACCCCGGGCAGGCGGACGGCCAGCAGCCGGTTTTCCCGGTGCGCCAGGCACCATCCTCCCAGCGCGGTCCCGATCAGAAACAGGAAGAACCATGGCAGCAGCGGGAAATAGTCCGCGCTGTAAAATCCCGGCGCTGTAAAACCCAGCGGATACAGCCACGGAACGGAAACCGCTGTCCGCCCGGTCCACCACCGCGCCGCGAAGAACAGAACGCCGCTCCCCGCCGCCACGCTCCATCCGGGGAGCTTTTGCAGGCCCTTCCCCAGAAAGTGCCACAGTACCATGGACGACCCCAGCAACATCAGCACCCCGAACCGGATGGTCTGTCCGGCCACAGCCGCCCCGATCTCCACCACCAGCCCCGCCCCCAGGACGATGAGCCCGTGGCGCAGATTGTTCCGTGAAAACCGCGCGGAAGTCCCCGCCAGCAGAATAAACGAGCAGCAGATGAACCGCTCCAGCACGTTCAGCGGCGCGGAAAACAGCTGATTCGCAGATATAACGCCGAAAATATACAGATCGTATAGAAAGTGATAAGCCACCATCAGCACGATGGCCAATGTGCGCCAGACGTCCAGGACGTCGAACCGGCGGCGCATTACACGTTGAACCGGAACAGGATGATATCCCCGTCCTTTACCACGTACTCCTTGCCCTCGGAGCGGATCATGCCCTTCTCCCGCGCCGCCGCCATGGAGCCCGCGGACATGAGGTCGTCATACGCGATGACCTCCGCCCGAATAAATCCACGCTCGAAGTCAGAGTGGATCTTACCTGCTGCCTGGGGGGCCTTGGTGCCCCGGGTGATGGTCCAGGCCCGGCACTCGTCCTCGCCGCTGGTGAGGTAGGAGATAAGCCCCAGCAGGGTATAGCTGGCCTTCACCAGCCGGTCCAGCCCGCTCTCAGCCACGCCCAGGTCCTCCAGGAACATGGCCTTCTCCTCGCCCTCCAGCTCGGCGATCTCCGCCTCCAGCTTGGCGCATACGGGGATGACCTGAGCGTTCTCAGCCTGGGCACGCTGGGCCACCTGCTGATAATATGCGGTTCCCTCGGGGTTGGCGAAACCGTCCTCATCCAGATTGGCGGCGTAAATGACCGGCTTGAGGGTCAGCAGGTCGCTGGTGGCGATGACGGCCTTCGTATCATAGTCGCAGTCATAGCCCCGTGCGGCCTTGCCGTCGTTGAGCCAAGCGAGCAGGCCCTGGAATATCTCCACCTCCTTGAGGAACTTCCTGTCCCCCTTGGCGGCCTTCTGGGCCTTGTCGATGCGCCGCTCTACCATCTCCACATCGGCCATGACCAGCTCCAGGTCGATGATGTCGATGTCCCGGATGGGGTCCGCGCCGCCCTCCACATGGATGACGTTCTCGTCATCGAAGCACCGCACCACATGGACAATGGCGTCCGTCATGCGGATATTGGAGAGGAACTTGTTGCCCAGCCCCTCACCCCTGCTGGCGCCTTTGACAAGGCCGGCGATATCTACGAATTCGATGACGGCGGGGGTGGTCTTCCTGGGATGATACATCTCGCTGAGTTTGTCCAGCCGGGCGTCCGGCACAGCCACCATGCCCACGTTGGGGTCGATGGTGCAGAAGGGGTAGTTGGCGCTCTCCGCGCCCGCGTTGGTGATGGCGTTAAAGAGTGTCGATTTGCCTACATTTGGCAGGCCGACGATTCCTAATTTCATATACCTCTACATCTCCTTTGTTTTCAAGGGTTTCCGGCGCTTTATGGATGGCTGCTACGCCATTACTACGCCAGTTTATGCTCCGCGGTGTTCTTCAAACTACTGTATTGCCTTGGGTAACGAATCGCCTGTCACATGGACATAGCCATCCATGGTCGTCTTGATGCTGGTGTGGCCGAGCAGCTTCTGTGTAACCTTCGGCTGCATTCCACTTTCAATAGCCTGTGCTGCATAGGCTCGATTAGTTACATGGGTTGTGTGATAGCTGTGCTGAGTTTTGGGAGGACCTGCTCGCCCAACGCCTTGCTTATGACGATATTCCAAGGTTTTATTGGCAGTCAATGTCCGTTTTTCCCAATCAATCGCATCCCATATCAGCCCAATCAATTCTCCTGCGCGCAAACCTGTCTCCAAAATTAGAGCATATTAATTGTAGTTGTGCGACCGCCTTGCTTTGTCAAGAAATATCTGCTGCTCTTCCAGGGTGAGAAACTTGATATCGTCTGCAACGCGAACCGGTCTGGTGTGCTTAGCATCATCCAGCCAATTGCGAGCTTCCGGAAGAGTCGAGAAGTATCTTTCCTGACATTTCCCGCGCTTATTGACAAATCTTGCGCAGTATAAACCATCCTTTCTCTGAGAGATTCCCGTGCCGATTTCTTTGCCTTTGAGGTTTTTGCCCATTCGCTTTGCCACTTTCACGACAGCAAGAGAGCAACTATTGCAACAACTTTATATTTTAGCATAGTGTTTCTCATTTCTCAATAGCTAACAAAATTCAAATCACCAGTTTTTCACTGAGAAAAACCTCAAACTCTTTACGCTTTACCAGTCTCTTTGTGCCAACGTAAAGAAAGAACGTGGCTTTCATCGACGTGATTCGGAAGCTGCTCCGGGCCGGGTATCTGGAGAACTGGATGAAGCACCAGATGCACAGTGGTACGCCACAGGGCTCCGGAGAAAGTCCACTTTTAGCGAATATCCACGTGAATGGATTGGATCTATTCATGGAAAAACTCCGGGTATAATTCAGCAAGGGTGACAAGCGGCGGTTCAGTAACGACTAGGCCTTGCTTGATAAATGGCGGAATGCCCAAAGGCGAGAGATTTTTTCGCCAATCAAGGCAGATTTTTGCAGGCGGGCTGACGCCCGGCAAAAGAATGCAACGCAGAGTGGCGGAAAAAGATCCGTCGTTTGGGCGTTTTGGCATTTTTCAAACAAGGCCCAAATATCGCAGTACAACATATCCCCCCGCACTTCTCCCCCATTCGTTATTTACCCACGGCAGCCCCAACCGAATGTCCCAGCAAAGCATGAGAAGACGGCGGTGGGCCTCCGCCTCGCCGCCGTCTTATTGCATTACAGTAACCCCTGAATCAAAATAAACAGGATCAGTATCGGCAGCACAAACTGAAAATAGGGCTTCAGCCAGCGGGGCATTTTCAGGCCTTCGCCGGCATTGCACTCCTCCAGATAGCGGTCATAACCCCATCCATTCCTGCTGACGCAGAACATCAGATAGACCAGTGATCCCAGAGGCAGCAGGAGATTGCTGACCAGAAAGTCCTCGCTGTCCAGAACATCCCGTCCTCCGATGAGACGGAGGTTGCTCCAGACGTTATAGCCCAGTACGCAGGGAAGACTGGCAGCGAGCAGGAAAACGCAGTTCAGCAAAGCGGACTTTTTCCGGGACCAGCCAAAGTTATCAATGGCGCTGGCCTGCAGGTTTTCAAATACCGCGATAACCGTGGAAAAACTGGCAAAGGTCATAAAAAGGAAGAACAGCGTTCCCCATAACCGTCCGCTTCTCATGTTCAGAAAGACCTTGGGCAGGGTCATAAAAATAAGGGAAGGGCCCTTGTCCGGTTCCACACCGAAGGAGAAGCAGGCTGGGAAGATAATGAGTCCCGCCATCAGGGCCACGAAGGTATCCAGACAGCAGATACGCACTGCCTCGCTGGTCAGGGTATTGTCCCGGCTCATGTAACTGCCAAATACCTCCATTGCAGCGATGCCCAGGCTCAGCGTGAAAAAGGCCTGGTTCATAGCGGCGGTGATTACATTGCCCAGCCCGGCTTCCTGCGCCCGGACAAGGTCCGGCAGAAGGTAAAACTTTACGCCCTCCATCGCGCCATCCAAAGTCAGGCTGTTAACCGCCAGCACGGCGATCAAGGCCAGAAGGCCCAGCATCATCACCCTGGTAATGCGTTCCAGACCCTTTTGAAGGCCGAAGCTGCACACAAGGAAGCCGCCCAAAACCGTCATCCCCATCCAGGCCAACATTTCCCAGGGATTAGCCTGCATAGCGAAAAAGACGCTGTCCACAGCTTCTCCTTCCAGGCCGCTGAAAACACCGGCGGCAAATTTGAAGAAGTAGCCCAGCATCCAGCCGGAGACCGTAGTGTAATACATCATCAGAAGGCAGCAGCCCGCCACGCAAAACCAGCCGTGGATATGCCACCTGCTTCCCGGCTTCTGGAGGGCCTGATAGCCCTGGACCGCCGTTTTACGGCTGGCCCGTCCTACCGCCAACTCCATAGTCAGTACCGGTACGCCCATGATGGCTAAAAACAGCAGATAAAATAGTACGAAGATACCACCGCCGTTCACTCCGGTGACATAAGGAAATTTCCAGACATTGCCGCGCGGCTAAAGCATCAAGGGCGTCCGGGGCCGCAGAAAATTTCCCCGTCATATTTAAGGACAAGTCCTCATAGAGTAAAAACAGAAAATCCACAAAAGGAGAGGATCAAATGATGACGGAGGAATATGCCGCCTCCCGCTACGAGGAGGCCTGCGCCCTGCTCCCCGGGCGGCTCCAGACCGCCGCGATGGCCCTGCCCCTGCCGCACAAGGCCCGGGCGGAGGAACTGCGCCTGCGGATTGGGCGGCCCATGTACATCACATTTCCGGAGGGCGAGTCCCCCCTGCCCCAGACCCGCGTCATCCGGAGCGATCTGGAGCAGGTCCTGGACAGGGCCACGGAGTATTCCCGCTATGCCGCTGCCGAGACCATCCGCCGGGGCTATGTCACCGCCTCCGGCGGCTTCCGGGTTGGCCTGTGCGGAACGGCTCTGCCCGGCGCGGAGGGCAACGAGGGACTGCGGGACATCTCTTCCCTGGCTGTGCGTATCCCGCGGGTCCATGAGGACACGGCGCTGCCCGTCCTGCCGGAACTGCTGGAGGACGGGCGGCCCGTCAGTACCCTGATCCTCTCCCCGCCGGGGGGCGGGAAGACCACCCTCCTGCGGGATCTGGTCCGGCTGCTCAGCCAGGGGACGGGCCTCTGCCCTCCCTGCCGGGTGGCGCTGGTGGACGAGCGTGGAGAGCTGGCCGCCGTCCACCGGGGCCGCCCCCAGCTGGAGGTGGGATGCCACACGGACGTCATGGACGCCTGTCCCAAGCATCTGGCCGTCCCCATGCTGCTGCGGGCCATGACGCCCCAGGTGATCGCCCTGGACGAGGTGGCGCTGGAGGCGGACGTGGAGGCGGTGCGCGCCGCGGCGGGCTGCGGAGCCGTCCTGCTGTCCACGGTCCACGCCGCCTCGCGGGAGGAGCTGACCGCCAGGCCGGTGGGCCGGGCACTGCTCTCCTGCGGCGTCTTCCGCCGGACCGTTCTCATAACCGGCAGGGGGAGCAGCCGGTCCTGCCGGGTGGAGCCTCTGCCATGAAGCTGCTGGGCGCGGCGCTGCTGCTGGGAAGCGCGGGGGCCTGGAGCTTTCTCCGGCGGCTGGAGGGGCAGCTGCTCCTCCGGCTGGGACGGGCTCTGCTGGAGGACCTGGCGGTGTTCCGGTATCACGTCCGGGTCTGCCGCACTCCCCTGCCGGAGCTGCTGGAGGAGGTCCTGGACGGCGGTCCCGGGGCGGACCGGCTTTGGCGGCCCCTGGGGGCCATCCTGGGAGAAAAGGGCGGGGACCTTCCCCGGTGCTGGCGGATGGCGGTGCGGCCGCTGCCGCCGCCTCTGGGGAAGCTGCTGGCCCCTCTGGGACCGCTGCTGCCCGCCGGGGGCGACCCCCTGGCGGCGGCTATCGAGGAAACAAGAGAGGAGCTGACCGGATTTCTGCGGGAGGAAACCGCCCGTCAGGCCGCCCGGAGCCGGATCACCACGGCTCTGTGCCTGGCGGGTGCGTGCCTGGTGATTCT
>JAAZZJ010000002.1:0-15437 GCA_014237695.1 Oscillospiraceae bacterium
GGTGCCTCCGCCCTGGGGGGGGCGGCTTTGCGTAATCTGGCCCATAGAGGGCCTTTTTTGTCACTTCCTCCTAAAACGCCGTCTGAAGTTTGGCGTTTTTCCCAACTTGTGCCCGAGGACACTTTGGTGTATTCTATCAATATAGAAATTATTTAATTTAATTAAAAAATTGGGCGGCCTGCCGCACCGAGGAGGAAAATGCTATGTCACTGGTTCCAATGAAAGCGATCCTGGATGCTACCGAGAAGTATAACTATGCCCAGGGAGCCTTTAACGTCAACGCGGTCTGTCAGGCCAAGGCGGTGATTCAGGTCCATGAGATGTTCCGTTCCGCCGCCATTTTGCAGGGGGCGGATCTGGCCAACGCCTTCATGGGCGGGCGCACCGACTTCGCCCAGGGGACGCTGGAGGACAAGAAAAAGGGCGCGCTGAACATCGCCAACGCCGTGAAAAAGTACGCCGTGGACTCCCCCATTCCCGTTGCCCTGCATCTGGACCACGGCAAGAATCTGGACTCCTGCATCGCCGCCATTCAGGGGGGGTACACCTCCGTTATGATCGACGGATCCTCTCTCCCCTTTGACGAGAACGTGGAGCTGACCCGCGAGGTGGTCAAGTACGCCCACGAGCGGGGCGTCACCGTGGAGGGCGAGCTGGGCGTCCTGGCGGGAGTGGAGGACCACGTGTTTGCCGCCAACTCCACTTACACTAACCCCATGGACGCGGTGAAGTTCTTCCGTCAGACCGGGGTGGACGCTCTGGCCATCAGCTACGGCACCAAGCACGGGGCCAACAAGGGCAAGGATACCATCATCCGCAAGGAGATCGCCATCGCCACCAAGGAGTGCATGATGCACGAGGGCATCGAGGGCACCCTGGTCAGCCACGGCTCCTCCACCGTGCCCCAGTATATTGTCTCCGAGATCAACGCCTTGGGCGGCGACATCCACGACGCCTACGGCATCAAAAAAGAGCAGCTGAAAGAGGTTTCCAAGCTGGGCATCCGGAAGATCAACGTGGACACCGACATCCGCCTGGCGGTCACCCGGAACCTGCGGGAGCTGTTCAAAAACGAGGCAAAGCTCCGGGACAGCGCCTCTATCGGCGGCATCTACCAGCTGCTGCTGGCCAACCCCTCCGCCTTTGATCCCCGGGTATTCCTGCCTCCCATTATGGATACCGTTATGTACGGCAACGTACCTGATGACGATGTGGCCCGGATCGTGGACTGCATCGAGCGGGGCGTGAAGGAGGTCGTCGGCACTCTGGTGGTGGAATTCGACAGCGTGGGCAAGGCGCCCCTTATTGAGGTTGTGAGTCTGGACGAGATGGCCGAGCGGTACAGGAAGAAGGGGATCTGATGGGAAAGAACATTCTTGTAGCCCACGGCGGCGGCCCCACGGCGGTCATCAACTGCTCCCTGCAAGGGGTAGTGGAGGCCGCGCGGGCTTCCGGCAAAGTAGATAAGATCTATGCCGCCCGGTTCGGGGCGGAGGGCATCCTCAAGGGGGATCTCATCGACCTGACGGATGTGAGCGCGGAGACCATTACCAAATTGGGCCATACCCCCGCCTCCGCCATCGGCTCCTGCCGGCGAAAGCTCACCGATGAGGACTACCCCACGGTGCTGGAGACGCTGAAGAAATTCAATATTGACTGCTTCTTTTACAACGGCGGCAACGACTCCATGGATACTTGCCACAAGGTCAACGAGCTGGCAAAGCGGGAGGGTCTGGACCTGCGGGTCATCGGCATCCCCAAGACCATGGACAACGATCTGGACATCACCGACCACTGCCCCGGCTTCGGCTCCGCCGCCCGGTACGCGGCCCTCAGCGCCGCCGAGCTGGCTCTGGACGCCTCCGGCCTGCCCATTCATGTGGTGGTGCTGGAACTGATGGGCCGGAACGCCGGGTGGGTCACCGCCGCCAGCGCCATGGCAAAGCGGCTCACGGACTGCGAGGTGCTGACCTATCTGCCGGAGGTGCCGGTGGATGAAGAGCGGATGCTGGCGGATATTGAGAAGGGCTACGCAAAGGGGAAGGGCCTGCTGGTGACGGTCAGCGAGGGCATCTGCGGTCCGGACGGCAAGCCTCTGGCGGACACGGGCATCGTGGACGGTTTCGGCCACAAGATCCCCGGCGGTACCGCCCAGCATGTGACGGATCAGATCATTCAGAGGCTGGGTCTCAAGTCCCGGGCGGAGAAGCCGGGGCTTCTGGGCCGGGCCAGCATTCCCTATGTGTCCCCCGTGGACCGGGCGGAGGCCTACGCCGTGGGGCGGTACGCCATGAATGCCGCCCTGCGGGACGAGAGCGGATACATGGTTTCCATCGAGGCCGTCCGGACGCCGGAATACAGCAGCAGCATGGCTCTGGTCCCTCTGGCGAAGGTGGCCAATGTGGAAAAGAAGTTCCCTCCGGAGTGGATCGTGGACGGAAACGGCATCGCGGACGCCTTCTTTGACTACGCCCTGCCGCTGATGGGCGGGGATTTCCCGGAATACGCCCTGCTGAGAAAGTGAGAAGATTGATGAAACATATTTACCTGAATCTCAAGCGATTTGACGTGCCTGTGGAGCTGGGCGGCGTCAACCGGCTGGCCCCGGTGAAGGACTGGGGCGCGGCTGTGGTAGGCGGCACCCAGGAGGCACTGAAAAAGTACGATCCGGCAAAGGTGGAGTTTGTGCAGTATCTGCCGGAGGCGCACCTGCTGGGGGCGGTCTCTGCCCTGACCGGGGACAGCCCCGTGCAGCTGGGCAGCCAGGGGGTCTACCGGATGAATACCGCTGTGGGCGGCAACTTCGGCGCCTTCACCACCAACCGGCCCGCCTCCATCGTGAAGGCCATGGGGTGCAGTTCCACCCTCATCGGCCACTGCGAGGAGCGCAGCGACAAAAAGGGCATTCTGGCCGAGGCCGGCGTGACGGACATGTCCGCTGTGAACCGGCTGCTGAATCAGGAGATCAAGTGTGCCCAGGACGCGGGGCTGACGGTCCTCTACTGCATCGGCGAGACCAGCGAGGAGCAGCCCCGGTGGGAAGAAGTGCTGGGCGAGCAGCTGGACGCGGGTCTGGACGGCGTGGACAGGAGCCGGGTGGTCATCGGCTATGAGCCGGTGTGGTCCATCGGCCCCGGCAAGACGCCGGCGGGAAAGGACTACATCACCAAAATCGCCCGCTTCGTCAAGGAGCGCACCGGCGGCATGGATGTGGTCTACGGCGGCGGCCTGAAGGCTGACAACGCGGAGATGCTGGCCTCTATCGAGGAGATCGACGGCGGGCTTATCGCCCTGACCCGGTTCCAGGGGGAAATTGGATTCTATCCGGAGGAATATCTGGAGATCATCCGGTTGTATTTAGGAGAGTAAGAAATGAAATTGGATTTTGAATACGGTCACGGCCTCATGACCGCCCAGCTGCCGGACAATACCGACGTGTTTATCCCCGGGGAGACCGTCCCTGATCCGCCCTGCCTGCCCCAGGACTGGGACAGCCTGTACGCCGCCACGCTGGAGAGCATCCGGAACCCCATCGGCATGAAGCCCCTCCGGGAGCTGGCAGGCCCCGGCAAAAGGGTGGTGTTCGTCATCCCCGACATCGTCAAGGGCGGCTGTCAGGCCACTTCCCACCGGAAGGTGTCCATCCGGGCCTGCCTGGATGAGCTGTATGCCGCCGGGGTGGAGAAGAAGGACGTCCTGCTGCTGATCTCCAACGGACTGCACCCCCGGGCCACCGTGCCGGAGATGAAACAGATCCTGGGGGAGGAGCTGTTCAGCGAGTTCTATTACTCCGGCCAGCTCACCAGCCACGACAGCGAGGACTACGACCACATGGTGGACCTGGGGACCACCCGCCGGGGGGACCCGGTGCTGATGAACAAATATGTCTTTGACTGCGATATCCCCATTCTCATCGGCCACACCCAGGGCAACCCCTACGGGGGCTACTCCGGGGGCTACAAGCACTGCGCCACCGGCATCACCCACTGGCGCTCCATCGCCAGCCATCACGTGCCCCAGGTGATGCACCGGCAGGACTTTACCCCGGTGTCCGGGAAGAACCTCATGCGGACCAAGTTCGATGAGATCGGCATGTGGATGGAGGAGAAGATGGGCCACCCCTTCTTCTGCTGCGACGCGGTGCTGGATACCGGCTCCCGGCAGATCGCCATTTTCTCCGGCTGCGCCGCCGAGATGATGCCGGAAAGCTGGAAGGTCGCCGACAGGCGGACCTATGTGCCCTTCGCGGAGAAGAAGTACGATGTGATGGTCTTCGGTATGCCTCAGAACTTCCACTACGGCGACGGCATGGGCACCAACCCCATCCAGCTGATGCAGGCCCTCTCCGCCCAGGTGATCCGCCACAAGCGGGTGATGAAGGACAACTGCGTCATTATCTGCTCCTCCATCTGCAACGGGTACTTCCATGACGAGCGGTGGCCTTACCTGCGGGAACTCTACGAGCTGTTCCAGCACGACTACATGAACATCCTGCCGGACATGAACCGGTACGGAGAGTATTTTGCTACCAACGAGGAGTACATCCGGAAATACCGCTTCGCCAATGCCTTCCACCCCTTCCACGGCTTTTCCATGATGAGCTGCGGCCACATCGCGGAGATGAACACCTCCGCCATCTACATCGTGGGGGCTCAGGAGCCGGGCATTGCCCGGGGAATGGGGCTCAAGACCCGGGCCACCTTCGAGGAGGCTCTGGCCGACGCCATGAAGAAGTACGTGGGGCCCGATCCCAGCATCCTGGCCCTGCCCAAGACCTTCAAGGTGAGCGCTGTACACCTGTGCATGAAGGATGAGCCCTACGACGGAACCAACGGACACTGCGGCTGCTGAATCCCCGCCGGAACGGCCGGCTGAGACGATAGAAGAGAGCGAAAAGAAGAAAAAGTAAAGGATGGTGTCCCATGAGCAAGCAAGCAAAGCGACCCCTGACCCAGGCGGAGAAGCGAAACAGGCTCATCAGCTGGGGCTGGCTGATGGTTTCGCTGGCGGCGGCGCTGGTGGTGTGGTTCTGTCTGTCCATCGGCGAAAAAACCGGCCGCAGCTTCCCCTTCATCCCATCCGTGATCGCCGGTATGAAGACCATGCTGGACCGGGATGCGCTGCTGGGCGATTTTGCCAGCAGTATGATCTCCGTGGCCATGGGCTTCGGTCTGGGATTTGTGACCGCGCTGCCGGTGGCATTCCTCATGGCCTGGTATACGCCGGTGCGCAAGATTATTGAGCCCTGGATCAACTTCATCCGCAACATCCCCGCCCTGGCCTACGCGCCTCTGATCGTCATCATGCTGGGCGTGGGCCGCGCCCCCTCGGTGGTGCTGATCTGGATCTGCACCTTCATGACCATGTGCATCACCATTTTCCACGGCATCCGCAACATTGACAACACTCTGGTCAAGGCGGCCAAGGTCCTGGGGGCCAACGATATGGATATCTTTTTCCGCATCACCCTGCCCGCCACGGTGCCTTTCATCCTCACCGCCGTGCGTCTGGGACTCAGCGCGGGCCTGACCACCCTGCTGGCGGCGGAGTCTACCGGCGCCCAGGCCGGTCTGGGCATGCGCATCCGTACCCTCCAGACCACCTTTGAGACCAACGCCATGCTGGGCTACATCATCCTCATCGGCATCATCGGCACGCTGCTGAACACATTTGTGGACGTCATCGAAAGGAGGCTGACATCATGGCAGGAGAAGCGGGAAGAGGCGTAAAGATCCGGATCAAGGACGTGAAAAAGGAGTACCACGGAGATCACGGCACCACGATAGCCCTCAACGGGGTCAACCTGGACATTATGGAGAACGAGTTCGTCTGCGTGGTGGGTCCCTCCGGGTGCGGCAAGTCCACGCTGCTCAACGTTCTGGCGGGCCTCCATGAGGCCACCAGCGGCGACTGCTTCCTGGACGGCGAGCGCATTGTGGGCACCGACGTAAAGCGGGGCGTGGTCTTCCAGCAGTACGCACTGTTCCCCTGGCAGACGGTGATCCAAAACGTCATGTTCGGTCCCCAGATGAAGCGCATGCCCAAGGCTCAGTGCCAGGAAATTGCCAGAAAGTATATCAGGATGGTGGGGCTGGAGGATTTCGAGAACTCCTACCCCAAGGAACTCTCCGGCGGCATGAAGCAGCGGGTGGCCATTGCCCGGGCCTATGCCAACGATCCCGAGGTGCTGCTCATGGATGAGCCCTTCGGCGCCCTGGACGCCCAGACAAGGGCCCAGCTCCAGACGGAGCTGCTGAAGACCTGGGAGCAGGAGAAAAAAACCTGTTTCTTTATTACCCACGACGTAGACGAGGCTGTGCTGCTTGCTCAGCGGGTGGTAATCATGTCCGCCCGGCCGGGACGCATCAAGCGGATCGTCGACATCGACATCCCCTATCCCAGGGACCAGGGGACCAAAAGCGATCCCCGGTTTATGGAGCTGAAGGCGGAGATCTGGAACGAGGTGTACCAGGAGTATCTGGAAGTCAGAAAGTAAGCCGCAGGCACCCCGCAATGCGAGGGATTCCCAGGGGACGGAACGTCCCCCGAGGATGCTTTTGCTTCTTTTCGCACGAACGGAAAGAAGGTCCCGCCCGGAAGGGCGAAGCTACCGTTCAGAAGAGCGCACGGCTCTTTTGATATAACAACCATCTGAATAATGGAGGAAAATGAAGATGAAGAAACTGACCGCGCTGCTGCTGGCGCTCATCATGACCCTGGCCCTGGTGGCCTGCGGCGGCGACAGCAGCCAGAAAGACAACGATCCCCCCGCTGAGCCCGACACCAAGACCGACGCCCCCGCCGAGCCTGAGCAGAAGGACGAAGAACCCGCCGCTCCCGCCGAGCCCGCCGGTCCCGAGCCCGTCACCCTGCGTATCGGCTACATGCCCAACTACGCCTCCCTGTGGGGCGTGCTGTCCGCCATCGAGCAGGGCTGCTTCGAGGAAGAGGGCATTACCATCGAGCTTACCGAGTTCCCCGACGGCCCCTCTGAGATCGCCGCCATGGAAGGCAACTCCATCGACCTGGCCTACATTGGCAAGGGCGCTCACCGCCTGTGCATCCTGGGCAGCGCCGTTATCTTCGCCCCCAGCTCCGTCCACACCGTTGATAAGGTTGTCTGCATGCCCGACAGCGGCATCCAGAGCGTAGCCGACCTGAAGGGCAAGACCATTGCCTTCAACTCCGGCTCCTCCTCCGAGTCCACCTTCAACAACGCCCTTACCGTGGGCGGCCTGACACGCGACGATGTGACCCCCATGGACCTGTCCATTGACAACGTGGTGCCCGCGGCCGTATCCGGCACCATTGACGCCGCCGTGTGCTGGAACCCCTACTCCGGCCAGATCCTCCAGCAGGTAGAAGGTTCCTACGAGATCGAGTTCGCCGACGGTTCCACCAACATCTCCAGCTGGATCTGCCTGCCCAAGTACGCCGAGGAGAACCACGATGTTCTGGTCCGCTTCACCCGCGCTCTGTTCAAGGGCATGGACTGGGGTTCCAAGGTGGAAAACTATGAGACCGTGGCTGATTACTGCTCCAAGCAGACCAAGGCCAGCCTGGAATCCCAGCTCATGCAGGTTGGCGACGCCCACTGGTTCAACCTGGAGGATCTGAAGTCCGGCGTGGCCGACGGCACCATCAAGGGCTACTACGAGGGTATGCAGAACGACATGGTGAAGGGCGAGAACATCACGCCCGAGGAGGCCAAGGAGGATGTGGCCGAATTTGTCCTCTTTGACATCATGGAAGAGGCCTTGAAGTAAAGCAGGATACCCCGTTCCCCTGAGAAAGGAATGGGATGGGCCCGGTGGAACAACGTACCATCGGGCCCGTTTTTTGAGGAGAAGAGAATGCGGATTGAAATTGCCCGGAGCAGCGCCGGCCAGGAGGTGCTGGCCTTCGCCTCCAGGGAACTGGAGGCTTACCTGACCCGGATGCTGCCGGAGGAGGACCTGGAGCTGGCGGTGACACTCCAGGCGGGGGATATCGCGGACGGGCGGGAGTCCTTCGCCGTGGACATGACGGAGCGCGGCGGATCCATCACCGGCAGCTGTCCCCGGGCGGTGCTGTTGGGGGTGTATGACTACCTGCGGCGCCTGGGGTGCCGCTTCCTGGGGCCGGGAAAACAGTGGGAGACCGTGCCCGCCGCCAGCAGGGAGAAGCTGGCGGTCCGGTATGAGAAGCAGGCCGCCTTCCGCCACCGGGGCGTGTGCATCGAGGGGGCCGACAGTCGGGAGAATGTGCTGGATTTCATTGACTGGCTTCCCAAAGCGGGGTACAATTCCTTTTTCCTGCAGTTCAAGACCCCGTACGCCTTTCTCAAGCGCTGGTACCGCCATGAAAACAACCCCCTGCGGGAGCCGGAGGCATATACCGAACGCGACGCGGAGCGGGACATGGCGGTTTTCGAGGAGGAGACCAAACGCCGGGGCCTGCTGCTCCATAAGGCCGGCCACGGCTGGACCGGGGAAGCGCTGGGATATGTGTCCCTGTCCTGGGACGCGGACCCCGCTCCCCTGCCGGAGAGCAGGCGGGAGATGGCTGCGGAGATCGATGGCGTGCGGGGGCTGTGGCAGGGGGTGCCCGCCAACACTAACCTGTGCTTTGCCAATCCCCGGCCGGTGGACGCGCTGGCCTCCCTGGCAGTGGACTACGCGCGAAAAAATCCCGCCGCGGATTATGTCCATGTCTGGCTGGCGGACGCGTTTAATAATGTGTGTGCGTGTGAAAACTGTCAAAAGACCACCCTGTCCGACCAGTACGCTGCCGTCCTCAATGAGATCGACCGCCGCCTGACGGCGTCAGGGCTGGACACCCGGATCGTATTTCTGCTGTATCAGGAGCTGCTGTGGCCTCCGGTGAGGGAGCGGCTGGCAAACCCGGACCGGTTTGTCCTCATGTTCGCCCCCATCAGCCGTACCTTTGAGGCGTCCTACGACCTGGAGGGCCCGGAGAAGCCTGTCCCGCCCTATGTCCGCAACCGGATCACTCTGCCCACGGACCTGGGGGAGAATCTGGCGTTCCTCCGGGGCTGGCAGCGGATCTTTGACGGGGACAGCTTCGTCTACGACTACCCCCTGGGCCGGGCCCATTATGGAGACCTGGGCTATGTCCACATCGCCCGGGTTATTGGCAGCGACGTTAAGAAGCTGCGGCGGATGGGACTGAACGGCTATATCAGCTGTCAGGAGCTGCGCGCAGCCCTGCCCAACGCCCTGCCCAACTACGTGATGGGGTACACCCTGCTGGACGATGCCGCGGATACGGAGGCGCTGATCCGGGAGTATTTCCAGGCCGCCTACGGGACGGACTGGGAGCGGGTCCTCGCCTATCTGTCGGAGCTGTCCCGTCTGAGCAGCTGCGACTATCTCAACGGAAAAGGGGACCGGACCGACCCGGATATTGCCCGCCGGATGGGGGCGGCCCAGGACCTCTGCCGGGCATTTTCTCCCGTACCGGAGGATGTCCGGGCCGGCGGTCACGGCTGGCGGCTGCTGGCCTATCATCGCGAATACGCGCTGGGCCTGGCCCGGGCGCTGGAGCTGCTGGCCGAAGGGAAAAAGAAGGAGAGTCTGACGGCCTGGCGGAAGCTGGGCGGTCTGATCCGGGAAAACGAGCCGGAATTTCAGGCCTGCTTGGACGTATACCGCGTGCTGGAGGTCACGGCAAACTATACCGGCTTCCGAGAGCCGGAAACGTGAAAGAAGGAACATGATGCGTCACGAATATTACTACTACAGCAGGGAACAGCTCCTGGCCGCGCCGAAGCTGCCCATTACCGTCATGGCGGACAACGCCGCCGTATTTCAGACCATGGCCCGGGAGATGGCTGATGAGATCAAGAGGAAGAACGCCCTGGGGGAGAAGACCGTCTTCATCTGCCCCGTCGGCCCCGTTGGCCAGTATCCCTATTTTGTGGAGATGGTCAACAGCGAGGACATCAGCCTGAAAAACGTCTGGTTCCTGAACATGGATGAGTACCTCACCGATGAGAAGGAGTGGATCGGCAAGGATCACCCCCTCAGCTTCCGGGGCTTCATGGACCGGACGGTCTACACGAAGGTCCGGCCCGATCTGGTGATGCCCGAGAGCCAGCGGGTATTTCCCGATCCGAAAGACCCGGAGAACATGTGGCGGACCATTCAGGCTCTGGGCGGCGTGGACATCTGCTTCGGGGGCATCGGCATCAACGGCCACGTGGCCTTTAACGAGGCCCAGGATGAGCTGACCCCGGACCAGTTCCGCGCCCTGCCCACCCGTGTGCTGGAGATCTCCCGGGAGACCCGGACCGCCAACGCCATCGGCGACCTCAACGGGGCCGTGGACGACATGCCCCGCTGGTGCGTCACCATTGGCATGAAGGAAATCTGCAGCGCCCGGAAGATCCGCCTGGGCTGCTTCCGGGACTGGCACCGGGCCGTGGCCCGGCACGCCGCCTACGGCAGCGTGTCCGCCCATTTCCCGGTGACCCTGCTCCAGGAGCATCCGGACGCCCTGCTGCGTATTACGGAATTTGTCGCCAGCCTGCCCGAATGAGGGGGAAACCATGAATACTCGATATATCACAGGCGGTCAGGTATACGTTGACCGCAGTTTCCAGCAGAAGACGGTGGCCATGGAGGAGGGAAAGCTCCGCCTGCTGCCTCCGGACGCGCCGGTGTCCGGGGAGGTCTATGACGCGGCAGGGAAAAAGGTGGTCCCCGGCTTCATCGATATCCACACCCACGGCGCGGTGGGTGTGGACGTCAACGGCGCGACTGCCGCGGATCTGGAAAAGATCGGGACATTTTTTGCCGGGAACGGCACTACCGCCTGGCTGGCCTCCGTGCTGACAGATACAGAGGAGCAGACACGGTGGTGCATCGACCGGTACAAGGAGTGGAGGACGGAAGCGCGGGAGGGCGCGGAGCTGCTGGGCATCCATCTGGAGGGCCCGTTCCTTGCCCCGGCCTACAAGGGGGCCATGCCGGAGCATCTGCTGCGGCATGGGGATGCCGGCCTGCTGCGCTCCTATCAGGAGCAGGCGGAGGGGGGCATCCGCTACCTCACCGTCTCCCCGGAGGTGGAGGGGACCGTTGACATGATCCCCGCCGCCCGGGAGCTGGGCATCGTCACAGCCATCGGCCACTCCGGCGCGGACTATGATACCGCCATGTCCGCCATCGCCGCCGGAGCCCAGGCGGCAACCCATACCTTTAACGCCATGCTGCTGCTCCATCAGCACCGGCCCGCCATTCTGGGGGCGGTGCTGGAGAGCGATGTGTACTGCGAGGCCATCTGCGACGGGCGGCATCTCCATCCGGGAATCGTGCGGCTGCTGCTGAAGGTTAAGGGCCTGGACCGGGTAGTGGCGATCACAGACTCCATCATGGCCGCCGGCCTGCCGGACGGGAAGTACCACCTGGGAGTCAACGAGGTGGTGGTTGAGGACGGCGATGCCAAGCTGGCCTCCGACGGCACCCGGGCGGGCAGCACCCTGACCCAGGACGCCGCGCTGAAAAACCTGCTGGCCTGGACAGGCCGTCCGCTGGAGGACATCCTCCCCCTGCTGACGGAAAATCCCGCCCGGCTTGCAGGGGTCTTCCAGCGGAAGGGGTCCATTGCCGATGGTAAGGACGCGGACCTAGTGGTGCTGGACGGGGACTGCCGGGTAGAGGCCGTGTTCCTGAAAGGGAGGCGTTTCCAGAAGCGTTAAAAAGGAAGGAGGGCACGGCGTGCAGTTTGAACAGGGAGCGAACCCGTCTCGGGTGAAAGCGGGCAATCAGGCCGCTATTCTGAAGACCATCTACCTCTGCGGCCCCATCAAGCGCTCCGAGGTCGCCCGGAGGCTGGGGCTGACTCTGCCCACCATTACCACCAACATCAACAGCATGATGGCCCGGGGGATTGTCAGGGAAACCGGCTCCGAGCGGTCCATCACTCACTTTGCAGGCCGGAAAGCCCACCTGGTCGATATTGTGCCTGAATCCAGGCATTTTGCCGGCGTGGAGATCCAAGGTATGCGGCGCACCGTATGCCTGCTTGACTACCGGGGGAAAGTCCTGTATCAAAAGGAACATACCGGAGAGGAGCGGGAGTACGGGAAAAATATCGCGCTCACCTGCGGTATGGTGGACAGGGCGCTGTCCGCCTGCGGCCTGCGGCCGGAGGACATCGCCGGCATCGGCGTGTGCCTGCCCGGTCTGGTGGACACTCAGCAGGGCGTGCTGGAGGTTCGACCCAGCTACAGCTGGACCCACAAGAACATCCGGGCGGATATGGCCAGCCGGATGAACTACCCGGGGCCCATCTACGTGGAAAACAACGCCTGCGCCCGGGCCTACGGGGCCCAGCTCTTCCGCCGGGAGGACCTGGGGGATGCCCAGACCTTTGCCTACCTCTTTCTGAACCAGGGGATCGCTTGTCCGCTGGTCCTGAACACCGCCATCGACTTCGGCTCGGTGGTCGGCGCCGGAGAAGTGGGCCATATGGTCATGGTACCCAACGGGGAGCCCTGCAGCTGCGGCAACCGGGGCTGCCTGGAGGCCTACGCAAGCGATACGGCGGTGCTGCGCAGCTGCGCCCAGGCAATTGAGCGGGGGGAGGCCCCTGTCCTGCGCCGTCTGCGGGGAGAAGGCCCACTGTCCATGGAGCAGGTTCTGGCCGCCCAGGAGGCGGGAGAGGAAGCCGTGGCGCGGATCGTCGGACAGGCGGTGCATATTCTGGGGGTGGCGGTGGCCAACATCAACAACTTCGCCTGCCCCAGCCTGATGCTCATTGAGGGACGGCTGTTCAGCCGTCCGGAAAACTGGGAGCATCTTCTGGAGGTGGTGCGCCTGAACCTCTGCGGCGTCATCCGCAGGGGCACCCGGTTCCTCTTTGTGGAGCCGGACCCCTTCAGCGGCGCCGCCGGCGCTGCCGCCATGGCGATCTGCAAGGATCTGGAAACCTATATCGAGCTTTGACACATTTTCCCGAAAAAAGCATTCAAAAGCGCTTTTGGAACCTGTATTACGCCACCTGCCGTCCCAAGGCTTCTGCACGGTGACGAAACTGCGCCTTTGACAGAAAGAGTATGGAAGGGGGAAAGAATTACGCTGATCTTTTTTCTGGTCAGTCTGCTGGCCAGTACGGCAGGCGCCATCTGCGGCATCGGCGGCGGCGTCATCATCAAGCCGGTGCTGGACCTGCTGCACCTGGAGACGGTCGCGGCGATCAGCTTTCTGTCCGGCTGTACGGTGCTGTCCATGAGCTGCTATTCCGTAGGCCGGGCCATGCTGGCCGGGGAGCGGCGGGTATCTCTGTCCACGGGTACGCCGCTGGCGCTGGGAGCGGCAGCGGGCGGCCTGCTGGGCAGCCAGCTGTTTTCCGCCGTGAAGGCCATGTTTGACAATCCCAACACCGTCGGGTCGGTACAGGCGGTGTGCCTCGCCATCGTTACTGCCGGGACGCTGGCATATACGTTGAACAAGGAGCGCATACGCACTCTGCGGGTGGAAAACAAGGCGGCCTGCGTAGTCATCGGCCTGTTTCTGGGGTGCATGTCCAGCTTCCTGGGCATCGGCGGCGGACCCATCAACCTGGTGGTGCTGTATTTCTTTTTCAGCATGGATACCAAGACTGCTGCGGCCAACAGCCTGTATATTATTTTCTTCGGTCAGCTGTTCAGTCTGTTCACTGCCCTGGCGGCCCGTACGGTGCCGCCCTTCCGGCCGTCTGTTCTGGTGCTGATGGTAGCGGGGGGCATCGGCGGCGGCATCATCGGCCGGATGCTGAATAAGAAAATGGACAACCGGCTGGTGGAGCGGCTGTTTATTGCCCTGATGGCGGTCATCATCGCCATCAGCCTCTTCAACAGCGTCCGGTATGCGGGGGGATGAGGGTCCAGGCTTGGAATCAACGGCTGCCTCCGGCCCGTCTCCCATGCTTCCGCCTTAATGACGATAAAGCAACCCCGGGCGGGGCGGTCAAGGTTTGGCTGAATTGCATTTTTTCCTGTCAATGCACAGGAAAAGAACCCGATCCTCCAATTTCCCCCTTTACAGGACTCTTCTCCTATGGCATAATAGAGTATCGAAATCACATGGAGAAAGAGGACCCCTATGCCGATTATTGAATATGATGCCTATAAGCAAAAATTAGGAGCCATTGGCCCCCGGCTGGAAAAGCTGGCTGCCGCCTTGGATCTGGAGGGCGCGCGCCGGGAGGTGGAGGAGCTGGAGGAGAAAACCGGTGACCCGAATTTCTGGAACGATGTCGCCGCCTCCCAGAAGGTCCTCCAGCGCACCAAGCAGCTGAAAAACAAAATAGAGAACCACGCCCGCCTTACCTCCCAGTGGGAGGACCTTACCACCCTGGTGGAGATGGCTATGGAGGAGGACGACGCCTCCCTTCTGCCCGAGATCGAGGAGGGCTACGGAAAGCTGGAGTCCGCTCTGGAGGAGGCTAATCTGGCGACCCTGCTCACCGGGGAGTACGACGCCAGCAACGCCATCCTCACCCTCCACGCCGGGGCAGGCGGCACCGAGGCCCAGGACTGGTGCCAGATGCTCTTCCGCATGTACACCCGCTGGGGCGAGCGGCACAACTTTACCGTGAAACCCCTGGATTACGAGGACGGAGACGAGGCGGGCATCAAGTCCGCCGCCATCTCCATTGAGGGGGAGAACGCCTACGGCTTCCTGCGCAGCGAGAACGGCGTTCACCGGCTGGTGCGCATTTCCCCCTTCGACGCCAACGCCCGCCGTCAGACCTCCTTTGCCGCCGTGGAGGTCATGCCGGAGATCGAGGACGACAACTCCGTGGAGATCCGCCAGGAGGACATCGAGATGCAGGTCTACCGGGCCAGCGGCGCGGGCGGACAGCACGTCAACAAGACCTCCTCCGCCGTGCGCCTCATCCACCGCCCCACCGGCGTGGTGGTCTCCTCCCAGCAGGAGCGCAGCCAGGTCCAGAACCGGGAGAACTGCATGAAGATGCTCCGGGCCAAGCTGATGGAGATGAAGGCCCAGCAGCACGCGGAGAAGATCAGCGACATCAAGGGCGTCCAGATGAAGATCGAGTGGGGCAGTCAGATCCGTTCCTACGTCTTCATGCCCTACACCCTGGCCAAGGACACCCGGACGGGGTTCGAGAACGGCAACATCACCGCCGTCATGGACGGCGACCTGGACGGCTTCATCAACGCCTACCTCACCGCCAGCGCCACAGGGGATTTAAAAAAGTAAGGCTTTGCGTATCACAGGACAGGAGGCGGGATATATGCTTACTGACAAGGATTACGCGGTCATCGAAAAGGCAACCCTCTACGACCTGAGGCTGATTTTCAGCAGCGGGGAGAAGGACACTTACACCCGCGAGGAGATCGTGGAACTGCTGGACAAGATCGCAATGGCAAAGGACGATTAAAAACGCAAACAGGGAAGGCCGCCCATGCCGGGCGGCCTTCCCTGTTT
>JAAZZJ010000002.1:15447-31898 GCA_014237695.1 Oscillospiraceae bacterium
TCCGCGGTACAGCCGGTATCAGGCAAAGGCGGCAGCCGATGCCGGTGCTTAACGCTTCGCTATTTGATTTATACCGAATAGGGCTTATCCGTCTCCACGAATACGCCCTTCTCCGCAGACCAGCCCACATTGAAGCCAAGAGCCATGCCCAGGTCACGGAGCTTGTAGTAGGTATACGCTCCACCGTTGTCGTCGGTCAGCACAATGGCCTCAAGGCTGGCCGCGCCGCCATTGACAGTGGTGGCCGAGTCTGCGCTCTTGTATGCACGGTCGCCGGAGTATGGGGTTTTCATCTCTGAGCCGTTGGCGGTGTAGGCTTTGCCGGTTTCGATGTTCACAGCGCCGTTCCAGCCCACCTCGAACTGGGCAGCGGTGCCGTTTACAACGCTGGCGATGTCGCGCAGCTTGATGTAGTTGGTAGGATTGCCGTTTGCGTCCTTCAATGCGTACATCTCGAAATTGACCGCCTTGCCGTCTACCAGCACCGTCTGGGTGGAGGCGTAGGCAAGATTGCCGCTGGGCTGGGTGGGTGCTGCGGGAGTTGTTGGCTGGGTGGGTGTTGCGGGAGTTGTTGGCTGGGCCGGCTGGTTGGGAGTCTGCGCGCCGCCCTTGGCATGGTTGTACACGCTGCCGGAGCCGCTGTAGGTGCCCTGGTGCTTTTCAAGGACATAGGGGGTGTAGATCCCCGCTATACTGGACTCACTTTTCAGAAATGCCATGCTGAGGTTGCTGTCAAATGTCTTGATAGCAACAAACTGACCTTCGGGTATGACGATATTTCCCTTGGTATCTACAACAAAGTGTGAAAATGCGAGCAGGCCGCAGCTATAATCGGCAACATTGATGTTGCCGACCCAGTCAACCGTCGGGTTGGAGGTTCTTTTTTCGCTGATAACGACATTGCCGCTGGTATCCACGAAGCCGTAGCCCCCCCATGGTTGCGATTATCAATGAACTGCACGCGCAGAAGCCCGTCATGGAAACCGCCTTTATCGCGTACGCCCTCGGGCTGGGCGTCGCTGAAGGCGCCAACCACATTGCCGTTTTTATCGATTATGGCGAAATTATAGTCGAGCTGGTTTCCGGAACGCAGGTCATAGCACACCGTGTAGCCGTCGGAGAACGAGCCTGTCGGGGTTTCAAAGGGCAGGAGGTAGCCGTCCGTCTTGCCGTCGGCGCACATCCTCCAGTAGTCGGAATCATAGGCCTTTAAATCGTCTCTGTTATAGGACAAAAGCTTCAGGACCATATTCCCTGACTTATCCATGTAACCGTGAGTGCGGGTGTTGCTGCCGTAGTCAGTTTCGCGGCAGGGAATCAGACCGTCGCTGAAGCGCATACTGTTGTGAACAAAGATAGAGCCATACTCAATCACGATGCGTCCGCTCTTGTCGATAACTCCCTTTGGGGACGCGTTGGATAGTCCCTCGCAGAAGGGAGAGATCATGCCGGCCTCATACTGGCAGGGGATGACCTCGTTGCCGTTGTAGTCAACAAAGCCGAAAAGGACCTTGCTGCCGGCCTTGGATTCTCCGTCCCAATAGGGTATCAAGCCCTCCGAAGGGGAGAAATCGCCCTCCCTGCCGTAGTTATTCATGTCCCAGTCGAAGTGGAAAATTCCCTCGGGAAACATAACATTGCCGTTTTTGTCCACGTAGTTGAGTTCGTCTATAAACTTGCGGTTGATATAGTTTTCGTCCACGTTGGCGTTGGTCTTCACCGCAAACAGTCCATCATGAAATTGTCCGTCAAGGACGCGATAAGCAGAGTTGCCCATGGTATATTTGGTGGACTTGATCGTGAAGGGCGTTGCGGTGATGTAGAAGCCGTCGCCCTGATACACGTCGTAGACTGGCTTGATTTCGCCCTCATATGCCAGCGCGCCGGTTGGCAGCAGGGACATACACAGGACTAACGCCAGCGCCATAGATAACCATTTCTTTCGCACAGATTTATTCCTCCTTGCAAAAAATCATTTTTCAGCCGGTACGCCTGCCGCTGAAACCGGTCTGTTGTGTCCCCTTCAGAAGCAGTGATACCGTCTGTCAGCCTATGCCTCCTTCCTTTCGTCCGGACACAAATAAGTCAAGCACAGCACTCCGCCCTCTCTGTCACGGCTGCGCCGCGCCACCCGTGGGCCGCCCTGCGGGCGGCTTAGGGCTGGGCGGCAATAGAACCATCTTCTCGGCTCCCCCTTCGGGGGAGCTGTCTGGCCATAGGCCAGACTGAGAGGGCGTTCCATCCTTAACTTAATGACATTGCTTTGCTGAACACGCTATCCGCCTTGTAAAAAGGTTTCGTATCCTCTCTGAACCATGCCGCAACCGCAGAAACCGTTTCGCGCTTCGCTTTTCTTTGATTGCCGGCATCTGCAATTTTGACCGCTTCACCTATTTTCGCAAGAAGTCCAACAGCGGCCTCAGCTTGCCTTGCTGTCGTAGACGCTGCCAAAGTTGGAGGTCTCGATGGAAAACAGATAGGTGCTGGTGGTCCGCTCGGAATCAACCAGATGGAAGCTTACCGTACCCTCACCCTTCATGGCGTCAAGGACCTCGTCCACATACTCGTCGTCGATGAAAACTCTGTCAGCACCGCAGTATATGGTGCCGGTCATGGAATGGTCGGTACCGTCAGCAGTCCGCATAGTGACGTCATACTTGTCTACATACTCGGTAGAAGAGTTTTTGACAAGATTGCGCCCATACTCGTACAAGAAGATGGCAATGCGGGTCTTATCTTCCTCGTTGTCTACCGCCATCAAAACATTCAGCTCGGACTTGGTGGTAGCGCTGTTGCTGAAATTACCTTCAAAGTAGTCATCGGTGGTGATGTACCATTGATCGGTAGGCTGGTCGAAGTCGTCCACATAGTATTTGACGGCTCAGATGCCCTCGGCCGCCGGAGCGCTTCCGTCTGCTTCGCCACCGGCGGATCCGGCCTCGCCGCCGGCCGCAGGAGCAGCACCTCCGCCGGAAATGAGCTGATACCGGTTGTCAAATCTTTCTACCGTCTTCTCGTAGTCATTGGCCTCCCAGTCGTAATCCTCAAAACCATTGGTAAAGCCAAATTGAATGTCGACTTTTTCAAAATTTTCCAAAACACGCGGGGGTACTTCGGCATAGAAAAACGTTTCGGTATCCGCCATCGGAAGAACCTCGGAACCAAAGTTGAGGGCATACCCTTCGTAGGAATACTTATCGTCAAACGTTATTTTGACCATGGTGCTGTTTGTAAGTCTGACAGCCTCGCCGCCCAGGTTGACTAAGGTCACGGGGAGAAAATAAAACAGATTCTCTTTGCTGTCTTTGGAAACGCTCGTATTTTCCTTCAGCTGTTCGCCGTAGCTGGGTTCGCCAATAACAAGCTCAACAAAATCCAATGTAATTGTTTCGCCAACGCTTACCTGCTGAAAGTCTGCCGCAGGCGGTTCAGGCTCCGCAGGCTCTTCCGGCTCTTCGTCCTTGGGTTCTTCCTCGGGCGGCACATCCGTGGTGGGAGCGGGAGGATCGTCCTCCTTCGGCGCGGGCGTATCGCCCCCTCCGCCGCAGGCGGCCAGGGCGAGGACCATCACCATCGCCAGCAGAGGCGCAAGAAATTTTTTCATTGTTTTGACCTCCATCTATTTTTTCTGTGCCCAGGCACAGAAAGATGGTAGCATAGACGGACAGTCCAAACAATATCCTTGCTGCATAGTATCTCCTGAAGATGTATATTGTAAGATGATGCATTTTTTCTATAAAAATGGGATAACAGGAAAAATCCGGCACAAAACGGAGGTTTTGTGCCGGATTATGTTGTGAGTAAGGATGCTAAGCTGTTTTGCGCTTTTTTGCGGACAGATACTCAAATACGCACACGCCGGCTACTACGGCCAGTCCCACAAAATCGGTGAGCGTATCCGGGAACATCATGCACAATCCGCCTCCCGCCAGCACCAGACGCAGGACAGGGTTCATCTTCCGGAACAGCGTACCGTTCAGGGCGGCCGCCACACCGAAGAGGCCAACCAGAGAGGTGATAACAATCTGGACCACCTGGAGGATATTGGTGTCCACCAGCAGCATGGCCGGGTTGAAGGCAAAGATATACGGCACGATAAAGGCCGCAATGGCCAGCTTGGTGGCGTTGATGCCCGTCTTCATGGGGTTGGATTTCGCAATGGCGGACCCGGCGTAGGCCGCCAGGGCCACGGGGGGCGTGATGTCCGCCACGATGCCGAAATAGAACACAAAGAAGTGGGCGGGAATCTTCCCGATGCCCAGAGTAATCAGAATGGGGGCGCAAGTGGAGGCCATGATGCAGTAGTTGGCCGTGGTGGGTACGCCCATGCCCAGCACGATGCAGCACAGCATGGTGAGAAACAGGGCGATGAACATGGCCAGAGCCTCGTTAGGGATCATGCGGCTGATGTTCACAACCGCGCTGACCAGCTTGGAGGCCAGGCCCGTTACAGTGATGCATCCGGCCACGATGCCCGCCATGGAGCAGGCCACCGCCACGGTGATGCACCCCCGGCCGCCGGCCTCCAGGGAGCCGCCGATCATGGCGCCCAGGTCCTTAGCGGCATGGACGGCGAAGCCCTCCTTGTGCTGCTTTTTGCTGTCCAGGTAAATATTGGGCAGGCTCACCAGGATCGTCAGCACGATGGCAATAGCGGCGGAGAACTGAAGGGTCCGGACCCCGGTGGACACCAGGGCAACCAGTACGATCAGGGGGATGAGCAGATAAATGCTCCGGATCAGGATTTTCAGCTTTGGCAGCTGGTCCCGGGGGATGCCCTGGAGCCCCAAGCGCTTGGCCTCCAGGTGGACGGCCAGGAAGATGCCGGTGAAGTACAGCAGGGCGGGCAGAACGGCTTTCATAGCCACGTTGGCGTAGGAGGTACTCATGTACTCCGCCATGAGGAAAGCGGCCGCGCCCATGATGGGGGGCATGATCTGCCCGCCGGTGGAGGCGGCGGCCTCGACGGCGGCGGCGAACTCGCCCTTATAGCCGGTTTTCTTCATCATGGGGATGGTCACCGACCCGGTGGTCACGGTATTGCCCACGGAGGAGCCGGACACCATGCCGCACAGGGCGGAGGAGATGACCGCCACCTTGGCCGGACCGCCGGAGGAGGAGCCCGCCGCGCAGTTGGCCAGATCAATGAAAAAGCTGGAAATGCCGGTGCGCTCCAGAAACGCGCCGAAAACAATGAACACGGCAATAAATTTCGCGCACACCTGAATAGGCGTGGACATTACGCCGGAGGTGCCGAAAAACAGGGTGAAAATAACCCGGGGCAGGCCCTGGCCGCTGGCAAAGGTATAAATCAGCAGCGCGCCCACCACGAACAAAATGGGCAGGCCCACGCACCGCCGGCACAGCTCCGCCAGGCAGAGAATGCCCACGATGCCCAGAATGATGTAAAACCACGCGCCGGATACGGCATCCGGATTGGAGGGGTCGATCTTGGCGGCGCTGGTGATGACCTTGACCAGACTGCTGTAGCGGAAGCAGTAGTAGAAAAACGACCCCGCGCCCAGGAACATCACAACGATATCATACCAGGGCATTCTGTTGGGCGTCACATGCCCCTTCCGGGCGGGGTAGTTCAGATAGCCCATGATGATAATCAGCCCCAGAAAGGCCGTCAGCCGGATGGGCAGGTCCGCCGTACTCCACAGGGTTGACCAGACGCAGTACAGGGAGAACAGCGCCGAGATAACGCTGACCACCACCTTGGGCTTTCCTTCCCAGATCCGGGTGGCGGATTCCCGGTCATACTTGCGCATGACCTCGTCCATATCCGCGGCTGTGCCGATCTCCACATCCGGAAGGTCTTTCCTCTCTTCTTTGCTCATACGCGCAGGCTCCTTCCATTCAAATTCCTGCCGTATGGAAAAGGCGGAGAAATCTCCGCCTTTTCCATACGGCAAGGGCCGCCCAGGCGGCCCTTGCCAAAGGGGGGATACAATCAATAGGTGCCGGCCTTGATGGTATAGGCGCTGTAGTAGGGGGAGGACGCCAGCAGGTCGTTGACGTGGCTCTCATCCAGACTTACCAGATACACGGGCTTGGAGGTGGCCAGGTCCACAATGGCGTTGGTGGGCGCGCCGGCCACGATGAAAGCCGCGTCAATCTTGCCGTCCTTCAGGCTCTCGGCGCTGTCGCCGAAGCTCTGGTACACGGGGCTGATGCCGCTGTCGGCGTCAATGCCGTAGGCGCCGAGGATGTCAACGGCGTTGAAGTACACGCCGGAGCCGGAGGCGCCGATGGAGACCTTCTTCCCGGCCAGGTCCGCCACGGACTTGATGTCGGGGTTGGTGGTGACGATCTGGGCCTGCTCCATATACAGGGCGGCCACTACGGAGAAGCCGGCAACAGGGGCGTCAAACAGGCGCTCGCCGTTATAGGCGTAGCTCATCACGTCGGACTGGACGAAGGCCAGCTGCACATTGTCGCCGCTCAGGTCCTCGATATTGGCCTGGGAGCCGCCGGAGGTCAGGGCGGTAACGGTGAGGCCGGTGTTGCTGGAGACATAGCTGGACAGCACACCGCCGAAAGCGTAATAGGTGCCGGTGTCGCCGCCGGTGCCGAAGGACAGAGCCCTGGAGCTGCCGGTACCCGCGCCGTCCTTGACGGCGGCAACGGTCTTGCCCTTCTCAGAGAAATACTTGGCTGCGCCGGGATGATAGGGGACGCTGGTGACGGAAGCGGCGAAATCCAGGTCCAGCTCCTTGCCCTTGTCGTGCTGCTCGCTGAGAGCGTCCTTGTTCTCAAAGATGGCGGAGGTGAAAGCGTAGATGTCGTCCTCGGGGATATCGTCCCGGGCGATGACTACCGCGCCCACGGCCACCGTGCTGGTATCCACGGCGGCGGCGCCCTTGCCGCTGTCATCACCGCCGCAGGCGGCCAGGGAAAGGATCATGGTCATTGCCATGAAAAATGCAAATAACTTCTTTTTCATCGTCATTACTCCCTTTTCCAAAAGTTGTGTTGCTTGAGGATGCAGTTATTATACTCCTTTCTTGCAGAAAATGCAAGTATCAAATCCGCACAAATTCATCTGGCTGGGAAGGTGTTTTTATGAGATTCTACAAAAATATCCTGGAACACGCCTTGCCTCCACTGAATATTCCTCTGTGATATGGAAATTCCGTCAAAAACAGCGTTTTTCTTCGGGCGCTGTCCTTTGGCCAATTTTTCTTTATTCTGCAAGTTTTCTCTCTTTATCCTGCAAAAGAAAAATTCATCCCTGCAAGACGGGAGGATAGGGAGAGGGGCATCCGCCGCAGCGGACGCTCCTCTCCCCGTTTACAGCAATATCCGCCGCGGCATATTGAAAATCCGCCGGATTTGTGGTATTCTGATTTTGTAAAAGCGGCGGGGCGTTTTGCAAAACGCCCTCGGATGGAGGCCCCTGGAGGAGGACCGGATATGGCATACTCACGAAAAAAGCTGGATTTGACAGGCCATCGGTATGGAAAGCTCACCGTGATCGGCCCGGCGGAAAATATCGGAACCCGGACGGCATGGCTGTGCCGCTGCGACTGCGGACGGGAAACCGTCGTGCGGTCAAACCGGCTGCGAAGCGGACACACCACCAGCTGCGGCTGCGTGGCGCCGGCATCCGGCGCCGGTATCCGGGGCCTGACCTATATCGACGGAACCTGCGTGGAGATGCTCCGGGCCAAAACAGTGCGGCGCAACAATACCAGCGGCGTTCCCGGAGTGGAGTGGGTAGCCCGGAAGCAGCGCTGGCGCGCCTCTATCTGCTTCAAGGGCAAGCGGCATTATTTGGGCAGCTACCGCAGCTTCGACGACGCGGTTAAGGCCAGAAAAGAGGCGGAGGAGGAATTTCACGACCGGTTTCTAAGGGAGTTCGCCGCTTCACAGGCGGCCGGCCAGGACTCTGTCCAGCAGGAGGAAGGTCCGGCTGAAAAAGAGCGGGCGATATGATAGGGGATGTATTGAAAAACCGGTAAGACAGCGGCGGATGGAAGCGCGGCGGGTTCTCCGCCTTGACCTTGTGCCATTTCTCCCTCTTCGTTTTGCTGCGAATTCTGGAGCTTGCGATAGGTTGATATGTTTGTCCGGCTGTGCTATACTTGCTTTGCCGCAGAGCGGCAGATATAGCATGGGCAAATTTTTTGAATGGAGGCAACCCTATGACAGACTTTTTTGAAAAGATGACTGAGGATTATGCGCAAAAACATTTTCCGGACGGCTCTGTATTTGCAAGCGCGCTGAAAACCGTCAAACGGAGAGGCATCGGCGGCTTCATCTTCTTTGGCTTGTTTTTGGCCGCTTCGCTGTATGGGCTGGTGTGGGCGATTGGCAGGACGCTTGAGCTCATGGCCGGGGGCGAGGAGGATATGCTGAGCGTCAGTATCGTGATCTGCGGATTTTTTGGCGTGGTCATTTTGGTCTGCCTGATCGTACTGTTCATTCTCATTAAGAACAGCCTGCAAAAGCAGGAGGATTACATCGCAAGCTCCGCAAAGCACAGCAAGCTGCCGGTGAGCGAGATCGAGACGTTTGAGCGGCAGGCAACGGCTTCGGACTGTTACATTCTGAAGCTGACGTCAGGACTTGACCGGGTGCTTTCCAATGGCACGAACAAGGACGGATTACTTACAAGGGATTATATTTATCTGGCTGACCCCGCCCAGACCGTTATGCGCGTGGACAGCTTAAAGGCGTGCTGCTTCAGCGACTATACCTATTATATTGATACAGGAAAGCACCATAAGAAGATTCACTGTCTGGCAATTTGCCTGATTGCTTCCAATGGCGTCAGCGTTCTTTCCGATACAACCGAAGAGGCGGGGCAGGCCCTTATGGCAATCCTGAAAGAGAGAAACGGCGCAATCGATACCAACGATGGAAACGTGTTGCCGGAGGGTGAGCTGGACGGCTACAAAAAGAAAGTGTTAGCCTGAGCTTAGGGCTTGTTTGAAACAAGCCCTATTAAGGAAATCTTCATCAAGAAGATTTTGTTCTATAAAAAATTCTCGCAGAAGGTCTTTCTGTTTGACCTTCTGCGAGGATTTTTATTCAATGGAGAGAAGAGCGGGACAAGTCTCCCTGTAGTGCGGCTTACTTCCGCTCCTTGGAGTCCACCACCTGCCGCAGCATGGCGGAAAACTGCTCCAGGCCCATAGCGCCCAGATCGCCCTCGCTCCGGTGCCGGACGGAGACGGTGCCCGCCTCCATATCCCGGTCACCCACCACCAGCATATAGGGGACCTTCTCCAGCTGAGCCTCCCGGATCTTCTTGCCGATCTTCTCGTTGCGGCCGTCCACCTCGACACGGAAGCCCTGCTCTTTCAGCTTCCCGGCCACTTCGGCGCAGTAGTCCGCCGCCCGGTCGGTCACCGGCAGGAACCGGACCTGCTCCGGCGCCATCCAGGTGGGCAGCGCCCCGGCGTACTCCTCGATGAGATAGGCCAGAGTGCGCTCATAGCAGCCCAGAGACGTGCGGTGGATGATATAGGGCGTCTTCTTCTGTCCGTCGGCGTCCACGTACTCCATATCGAACTGCTTCGCCAGCAGCATGTCGATCTGGATGGTGACCAGAGTATCCTCCTTGCCGTAGACGTTCTTATACTGGATATCCAGCTTGGGCCCATAGAACGCGGCCTCGTCGATACCCACGGTGTACTGCACGTTCAGATCGTCCAGGATCTTCCCCATTACTGTCTGAGCCTCCTCCCACTGCTCCGGGGTGCCCTCGTACTTGTTGTTGGGGTTGGCGGGATCCCACTGGGAGAACCGGAAGGTACACTTGTCCAGCAGGCCCACGGTACCCAGGCAATATTTGGCCAGATCCAGGCAGCCCTTGAATTCCTCCTCCAGCTGCTCAGGGCGGAGGATCAGGTGGCCCTCGGAGATGGTGAACTGCCGCACCCGGATAAGCCCGTGCATCTCGCCGGAATCCTCGTTGCGGAACAGCGTGGAGGTCTCCCCCAGACGCATGGGCAGATCCCGGTAGCTGCGCCCCCGATTGAGGAACACATGGTACTGGAAGGGACAGGTCATGGGCCGCAGGGCAAAGCACTCCTTGCTCTCGTCCATGGGGTCGCCCAGCACGAACATGCCGTCCAGATAGTGATCCCAGTGGCCGGAGATTTTATACAGCTCCCGCTTTGCCATATAGGGCGTCTTGGTCAGCAGATACCCCCGCTTCTGCTCCTCGTCCTCCACCCAGCGCTGGAGGGTCTGGATGACCCGCGCGCCCTTGGGCAGGATGATGGGCAGTCCCTGGCCGATGACGTCCACGGTGGTGAAATACTCCAGCTCCCGGCCCAGCTTGTTGTGGTCCCGCTTGAGGGCCTCGGCCTGCCGGGCCAGGTACTCGTCCAGCTCCTCCTTCTTGGGGAAGGCCACACCGTAGATCCGCTGGAGGGTCTGGCGGCTGCTGTCGCCCCGCCAGTAGGCGGCGTTGCAGGCGGTGAGCTTGACGGCGTTGCCCTTGATCCGCCCGGTGGAATCCACGTGGGGGCCGGCGCAGAGGTCGGTGAACTCGCCCTGCTTATAAAAGGAGATGACCGCGTCCTCGGGCAGGTCGTTGATAAGCTCCACCTTGTAGGGCTCGCCCCTTTCCTCCATGAAGGCGATGGCCTCCCCACGGGGCAGCTCGAAGCGCTCCAGCTTCAGCTTCTCCTTGCAGATCTTCCGCATCTCGGCTTCCAGCTCCGCAAGCTGGGACTCGGAGAAGGGCTCCGGGGTGTCAAAATCGTAGTAAAAGCCGTTGTCGATGCTGGGGCCGATGGCCAGCTTCACCTCCGGGTGCAGGCGCTTCATGGCCTGGGCAAGGACGTGAGAGCAGGTGTGCCAGTAGGTCTTGCGGTAGGTCTCGTTTTCAAAGGTGTACAGGTTTTCTTCGCTCATGGTGAGAACTCCTTTCCAAAATGGGGGCAAAAAAACTTCACCCCTGCTGATCGTCAGGGGTGAAGTGCAAAAAGCGGCTCCACGGTTCCACCCTGCTTACGGCGCACAGCGCCGTCGCTCGTGACCGCTGTAACGGGCGGGCCCGTCCCGGTCCTCCCGGGCGGCTCGGGAGTGGTACCGCCGGCGCTGTGCGCAGGAACCTTCCACCAAAACGGTCCCCTCTCTGTGCGCCGCCCTCCGGCTTCGTCTCCGTCCATGCCAATTTCTTATCTGTCACTATAGCACCGGCGCGGGCGGCTTGTCAAGGGGGAATTGCCGGAAAAGCCGTTCTTTTCGCGGAAGCGGTTTCCTCCGCGGGCGGAGCCGGGGCTGTCGAAACCACCAAAAACATCCGGCTGAAATTATGTAATCAGCCAAATCTTTTTCCTCCCGGCCAACCTTCCCTTGACTTCCCGCGGCGGTGAGATAATTATAATGTAGTAACATGCGGTCCGGACGTCCCCGCGCCCCCGCAGGACCGCGGCCAGTCAGGAAAGGATGTGCCGTCATGAAGCAGTTCACCTACACCATTACCAACCCCATCGGCATCCACGCCCGCCCCGCCGGGCTGCTGGTGAAGGCCGCCAAGGCCTGCCCCAGCACCGTCACCGTCGTCCGGACAGACGGCAGGTCCGCGCCCGCCTCCGGGCTCATCGCCCTGATGGCCCTGTGCGTCAAATGCGGCGAAACCGTAACCGTGACGGTGGAGGGCGGAGATGAGGAGGCCGGTCTCGCCGCCATGGAACAGTTCTTTCAGGACAATCTGTAGGGAGGCCGCGCTATGAAAACCGCAGCCGGAAAAACCATTCAGAACGGGATCGCCATCGGTCCCCTGCGGGTCTGCCGGAGGGAGGCGACGCAGCTCTGCCGGACCTCCGCCCTTACGCCGGAGGAGGAGTGGACCCGCTTTACGGCGGCCTGCGGCGAGGCCAGGGCTCAGCTGGCGGAACTTTACGGTAAGGCTCTGGACCGGGCGGGCCGGGACAGCGCGGCCATTTTTGAGATCCATCAGATGCTGCTGGAGGACGATGACTACCTGGAGGCGGTAAGGGATCTTCTGGAAACCCAGGGCGTCAGCGCCGCCTATGCCGCCATAGCGGCGGGGGAGCGCTTCGCCGCCCTTTTCTCCGCCATGGAGGACAGCTATATGCGCTCGCGGGCCGCCGACATAGAGGATGTTTCCCGCCGGGTGGCGGACATCCTCACCGGCAGAGGGGAGCCGCTGCCTCAGGAGGGCCCTCCCGCCATTCTGGCCGCCGGAAGCCTGACCCCCGGCGAGGCGATGGCCCTGGACCGGTCCCGGCTGCTGGGGCTGGTTACCCGCCGGGGATCCGAAAACAGCCACACGGCCATCCTGGCCCGGGCCATGGGCATTCCCGCCCTCACCGGGGTGGACTTCGACGAGGGCTGGGACGGCAGGCCGGCGGTGCTGGACGGAGAGCGCGGCTGTCTCTGCATCGACCCGGACCCCGATTTTCTGGACGCCGTGAGGGCGCGGCAGACAGACGCCCTGCGGCAGGCGGACCGCCTGCGGGCGCTGAAGGATCTGCCCAGCGTTACGCTGGACGGGAGAGAAATCCGGATTTACGCCAACGCCGGCAGCGTTCAGGACGCTGCCATGGCGCTGGACAACGGCGCTCAGGGCATCGGCCTCTTCCGCAGCGAGATGCTCTGCCTGGCGTCCGGGAGCATTCCCGGCGAGGAACAGCAGTTCGCCGTCTACAGGCAGGTGGTGGAGACCATGGCCGGGCGGCGGACGGTCATCCGCACGCTGGATGCCGGCGCGGACAAACATCTCCCCGGCCTCTGCGGGGATAAGGAGGAGAATCCCGCCCTGGGCTGCCGGGGAATCCGCGCCAGCCTGACCCGGCAGGATCTTTTCCGGCAGCAGCTGCGGGCGGTCCTTCGGGCCGCGGCCTTCGGACCGGTGGCCGTCATGTTCCCCATGATTGCCTCCCTCTGGGAGGTCCGGGAGGCGAAAGCACTGCTGGAGGCCTGCCGGGCCGAGCTGGAGGCCCAGGGCGTTGCCGCAGGGCCGGTGGAGGTGGGCATCATGGTGGAAACCCCTGCCGCCGTGGTGATGGCGGAGGAGCTGGCGGAGGAGGCGGACTTCTTCTCCATCGGCACCAACGACCTGACACAGTACACCCTGGCCGCCGACCGGCAGAATCCCGGGCTGGAGCGCTTCTGTGATCCCCGCCACCCCGCCGTTCTGCGGATGATCCGCCATACGGCGGAGGCTGCGCACCGGCATGGCTGCCAGGTGGGCATCTGCGGAGAGCTGGGGGCGGACCCGGCGCTGGCGGAGGACTTTCTGCGGATGGGCCTGGACTCCCTGTCTGTCGCTCCCTCCGCCGTCCTCCCCCTGCGGGAGCATATCCGGAGCCTGGACCTGAGCCGGGATGCGAAGCCCGCCAGCCAATAGAAAACCGGCCGGAGCGTGCTGTCTGGCGGGCGCGCTCCGGCCGGCTTTTATGTCACATCCCCGGGCCCTAAAATGTCGGTATAAACCGCGCCGGCGCCGCTCTCCAGCAGCGTGCGCGCGGCGGCGGCGTCATTGACGGTGTGGACGTATACGGTCAGTCCGTATTCCCGGGCAACGGACGCGTAGGCCGGGTCCCACCAGCCGTCCCATATGGCGATCCCCTCAATGCCCTTCTCCGCGCAGTACGCGGCCCGCTCCCGGAACGCGGCGGCGGTCTGGTCGAAGCCCTCTGCGTACAGGGTGTAGATCCGGTGGGGAAAGGGGTAGATGTTGTCCAAGCACTGACGCATGACGCCGCTGTACAGCTGGATGACAATCCGGTCAAACAGGCCAAGGCAGCCAAGGTCCCGGGCGTCCGCCAGCATGGACGCAAACTCAATAAAGATCACATCGGGATCGGTGAACTTGGTGTCGGTGATGATGCAGACATCGGGGTATTCCTTCAGCAGCAACAGCAGGTCCCGAAAAGAGAGCGGCGTATATACGCCGAAAATGGGCTTGGACAAAAACTCCTCACGGGTAGGTACAGAGGCTCCGTTGATCCCCTCCTGCCAGTCGGCCGGCCACCAGTCATGGCGGAGGACCACCTTGCCGTCACGGGTCAGGCGCAGGTCGGCTTCAAACACCCGCACCCCCGCCTCATACCGCTCCAGAAATCCCTCCAGACAGTTCAGCGGCGCGCTGCCCTCGGTCCATATTTCATCCACAGCGCCCATACCGTGCGCGATGATCCGGGTCCCAGCCAGAATGTCCGCTGCCGAGAGTCCCTCGCCGGGGACCGCTCTGTCCGGGACGGTATTTTCCGATTCCGGCGGTTCTCCGGCGGATGGGTCCGGCTCACAGCTCCGGGCCGCCTCCAGCCGGGCCCGCCCCAGTTCTATCCGGGTCTCCCGCAGCATGTCTTCCAGCTGCGTGATGTGGCGGTTTTCCAGAAAAATCCATGCGGACAGGAGCAGGAGAGTTCCGGCAAAGAGGATGAAAATGGCTGGCAGATACTTTGAACGTAAATCTGTCATTTGTGATATATCTCCCACAGAAAATTTTGGCAGAGTGCATGCAGGTGAACATAGCACAGGGTGGACAGGGCAGGCACCATCAGGCCAGCCTTGTCCACCCTGTTTTTTATGTATGAGGTATGTGCAAGGTTGAAATTACCGCGCGGAAAAATGGATCGAAATGTCCTCCGCATACCAGGGCGTGTAACTGTTGACCGTTGTCAGGCTTGCGCTTACGCCTTTCCCGCTCAAAACTCCACGCCTGCCAGATTCCTTTTGTTTTTTGTGTCAAGAACATATTGTTATTTCTCGTCCCCGAGAACAATTGCAGGTTACCATTTTTTGCTGCAAATGACCATATCGGTATATGTTCCCTGAAAATAACACAAAACGACAGCTTGACCCTTGACTAGACTCTTAAAATGTCTCATAATGAATAGTACTTTGAGATTAGGAGGATTTTGCATGAGAGAGCAATTCCTTGGCGAGTACATCCGGCAGGAGCGGCTGAAACGGGGCATCACCCAAGAACAGCTTTGTGCGGGAATTTGCGAACCTATTACCGTTTCCCGCATGGAAAACGGTAAGCAAACCCCTTCCTACAGCCGTATCTGCGCTTTTTTACAGCGGCTGGGTTTGCCGGATGACCGTTATTTTGCCCTGCTGAGTAAGAACGAAATGGAGATCAAGGTCTTACAGGATGAACTCCGTGCTAATTCTGTCCGGCTTGACCGCGCAACTCCTGAAAATCGGTCCGGCATCTGTGCAGAGGGATTGAATAAGCTGAAGAAGCTGGAAGAACTTGCGGAAGAGGACGATCACATTATCCGGCAGTACATTTTATTTATGAAGTCCATCTTCGGGAAACCAGATGGACCTTACAGTTTAGAAAATCAGTTAGAACTCCGACTGCAAGCGTTACATCTTACAGTTCCCGGTTTGGACTTGGAAGAGATCAATCTTGGTTTGTACAGTCTGGAGGAGACTTCGCTGCTGAATGCAATTGCTTGTGACTATGCGCAGATGGGACAATTAAAAAAAGCAATTGACATTTACCGTCAATTGCTGAAATATGTACAAAAGCATTGCCATAATCTGTCTCAGTATGGTAAAAAGTTTGCCTTGGTCGCCCACAACTATACCCACACCCTCATCTTAGACAAGCGATACGATGATGCGCTGGCGATTGCAGAGCTGGGCTGGAAGGTCTGCGTGGAATATGCCCATTATCAGTTCTTGCCCGGGCTTCTGGAGCTTTTGGGAGAATGCTGGTTTTATAAAGGCGACCGGGAGAAATGTATAGAATATTATCGACGTGCTTATTATGTTTATAAAGCAATTGGGAATGAGCGAGACTGCTCCTTACTGGAGCAGTCTGTCAAGGCGCAGTTGGGGCAGGGATTTCCCCTTTAATAATCTGTAGGGGGCCAGCCTGGATTCTCCGACTGAACAAGCACATAAGGTTGGAGCGCGGGTGGCTCCGGAATTTCCGGCTTCTCGGAATACTCTTCCGTTTCAGGATCAACAGCTTCTGAAACAGCAGAAGAGGGTGCAGGGGCCGGCGGGGTGGAAGCGGCGGAAGCCTCAGCAGGAAACAGCGTGAGGCACAGAAGTAGCGATACCAGTAGTACTGACAATTTGTTTTTCATTTCGGATGGACCTTCCTTTCTTTTGTGGATGCTAATAGAATGCACACAAACCAGTCCGGATGCAATATCGTTTCGGGTTATTTATTTTTAACAAGAAACGATAGGCAATAGGTCTTACTGTGCTTTTTGCGAAAATTTTTATCAGTGTACGTACAATAAGAAATGACACGGTAAGCAAACTCTATTCGGGCCGGATAATCGTATCAAACACTTCCATCTTTCTGTTGTGGTGCAGCGCAAACACAATGGATATCAGGGTATAGCACGTGAAGAACTCAAGATACTCTTTTTTCTCACAGGTATAGAGGATATACATAACAAGAATTGCCAGCATCTGCACGAACCGGCAGCACGCCGATTCCAGGAGGTTTTTCCATCCTTGTCATCACTCCCCACCAGTTTCTGCTG
>JAAZZJ010000002.1:31908-34891 GCA_014237695.1 Oscillospiraceae bacterium
ATTTTACCAAAATCGGGGAATTGCGTCAAGAAGAGGCAGAAAAAGCCCCCTGCCTCCCGATCACGGGGCAGAGGGCTCTCGCTTTTCTGTGTCCGGACCGTCAGGACAGCCGCCGCTCAAAATTCCGGCTGACGTGGACGCCCTCCTGCACAATAAAAAACGCGCTGGAGTCTATCTTCCGCAGGGCGTCCCGCAGGTCTTCAATTTCGTACTTGTTCATGCACACGCAGAGAATATGGGTGTCCTCGCCGGTATAGACGCCCTTCCCCTCCCAGCGGGTGATGCCCCGGTGGAGGTTGTTCATGATATACTGATCCAGCTCCTGACCGTCCTTCTTGGTGAAGATCAGCACCTGCACCGTGACGCTCTGACGGTGGGCGCGATCCAGGGCGATGCCGTGGAAAATGTTATTGAGGACGGAATAGATCATGGTGGGAATGTCGTACATCATCCAGCACAGGGCGAAGAGGACGAAGTTGAAGACCATGCCGAACTGGCCCACAGTGATCTTGACGCCCTTCTTGGACATATACAGGCCGATGATGTCCAGTCCGCCGCCGCAGCAGCCGCTGGTCAGGGCAATGCCCGTCCCTACGCCGGAGATTACGCCCCCCAGCAGGCAGCCGGTCAGGATGTCCTCCACGATAGGGGTTGAGGGAATGGGAACAATGCTCAGAAAAACGGTATAGGCCGTGGTACACAACAGGGTATTGCGGAAAAACATGTGCCCCAAAGAGCGGTAGGCGATGATAAACAGCGGGACATTCAGGACATAGTAAATGATGCCCGTGAGATCGAAGGACAGGGACTTGATCCCCAGCAGGGTCAGCAGAATACTCCGCAAGAGCTGGCAGAAACCCATCATGCCGCCGGTAATCAATCCCGCCGGCACCACAAAAAGGTTGATCCCGATCGCGTAAATGAAGGCGCCCAATACCGCCATGGAGAGTCTCCCCCAGCGGCTGTGCATGGCTGTGTTAATCATAGCTCCATACTCCTTTTTCCGGCGTTTTCCGCCTGCAATTGGAGAGTGTACCAGATTACCAGCTATATTGCAAGTACCTTTTTAGCCTTTCTCTCGCCCGCGCCAGCGTTCTGGAGACGGTGGACTTGTGAACCCCGCGCTCCTGGGCGATCTGGGGGATGGACAGCCCCAGGTCATAGTAGAGATGCACGGCCTCCGCCTGCTTCTCCGTCAGCTCCAGCTCACGGACCTTCTGAAGGTTGCGGCGCAGGCGGTCCAGCTGCTCGTCGTTGTCTCCGGCGTTGGCCCGCTCCCAGGCGGCCAGGTCCCCCATGAATTCGTTGTCCCGGAGGATCAGGGACTTTTTCGGCGTATTATGATAATTTGCGGCGGCCATGGGCATGATACCTCCTGTCATAATACCGCTCCAGCACCAGGGCGGTTTCCCGGGTCTCCCGGTACAGGATGTTCAGATCACGGATGCGCTGCTCCAGCTGGGACTTTTCCGCCGGTCCGGCGGTTTTGGCCGCGTCCTTCAGGGCGATGATCCGCACGCGGATCAGGTCCGCGCTGTGCCGGTAGGACGCCGCCATGCGCAGAAGGGTCATTTCCTCACCTCCCGCAGACGCACGCGGCAGAAGGTCAGCCCGTCCAGCAGCCAGGGCCCGGCGCATTCCCCGCACAGGACCCGGCCCCATATCCGCCAGCAGGTTTCTCCGGGATACAGCCCTCCGCCGCACAGGGCGCATTCCGCCGCCGGAGCGGAGCGCTGGAGGTCCCGATGTCTCTTATGTACTGTGTGCAAAAAAAATTCCTCCAAAAATAAATTTTTAGGTTGACAAATCAGAGAAAGTCTGCTATTATACGATTCGTCGCTAATCGTGCTGGTATAGCTCAGTTGGTAGAGCAGCTGATTTGTAATCAGCAGGTCGGGGGTTCGAGTCCGTCTACCAGCTCCACCTTCTCTCTGAGACGGCAGCCGTTACAATTGCATAGGGGAGCGTTCCCGAGTGGCCAAAGGGGGCAGACTGTAAATCTGTTGTCGACGACTTCGGTGGTTCGAATCCACCCGCTCCCACCAGGAAAAAAGGTCGTGCCGTTGGCACGACCTTTTTTCTTGGTGGGAGCCGATCCAGGAGCCGGCCTGGCCCAATCCCCTCAGCGCCCCGGCGCATCCACCAATTTCCAAATCGTACCAATTATTTTCCAACAATTCAGTCAAGTGCCCGGTGAAATCCAGCTATCCTCTCTTTCTTTCAAAAATTTCAGTATCGCTGTCCCTCGCAAGGGTTATAGTAGCACATCCGTTCCTTAATGTCAAGAGATAATTTTAGATTTCCTGTTGACTTTTTTTCTCGTTCCATATATTCTATACGTATCAACGAAAAGGAGGCCACAGCCATGAGCTTTGGGCAGAGACTTCGGGAGCGGCGGAAAGAGCTGGGGATCAGCCAGGGAGAGCTGGCCAAGGCGCTGGGTGTCAGTCTCTCCGCCATCAGCAACTATGAGAACGGACAGAACGCCATGCGGGAGGATGTGCTGCTGCGCCTCTTCCGGGTATTGGAAATCGAACCCAACTATTTGTATCAGGACTCCTTCACCGGCAAGGGCTTCACCTGCTCGGTGGAGGAGGAGCGGCTGGTCAAGGCCTACCGCTCCCTCCGGACAACAGGCCGCCAGACCCTGCGGGCCGTGGCGGAGGCCCTCACCTCCTACCAGTCGGAGGTGGAGAAAAACCTGCCGGAGGAGGAGGTCCGTCAGATCCCCCTCTACCGCAATCCGGCGGCCGCGGGGTACGCGTCTCCGGTATACGGCGAGGATTTCGACTATATTGACGTCACCGGCGAGACGCCGCGGGGCGCGGAGTTCGCCGTACGCATCCGGGGGGACTCCATGGAGCCCTATATTCACGACGGGTCCATTGCCTATGTCAACCGGGACCCGCTGGTCAGCGGGGACGTGGGCATCTTCTGCGTAGACGGCGAGATGCTGTGCAAGCAGTACGTCCAGGACGGGCTG
>JAAZZJ010000300.1 GCA_014237695.1 Oscillospiraceae bacterium
TTGGGCGTTTTGACATTTTTCAAACATGGCCTAAAATAATACGGTGGCCGGAACCGCGCGGTTTCTTTCAAGCTCTGCGCGCCTGCCGGTGCCCAAAAGATCAGGCCGCAGCTCCCCGCCATACGCAGAAGCCCCCTGATGCAGCCGGTGCGCTGCATCAGGGGGCTTTGGGCTGCTGTCCGGTTCTGCCGGTCCGGGTCAGGGCCCTTCTGTCAGGTGTTTTCCATGAAGTTCTTCAGCATCTGCGCCGCTTCGGCACGGGTCGCGGTGCCGCCGGGCACAAGCCGGCCCTTGCCGCTGCCCTTCAGGACGCCGTTCTCCACGGCCCAGCACAGCGCCTCCTGGGCGTAATCGCTGACTTGGTCTGCGTCCGCGAACTCCAGGTCGCGGCGGCCTGCCCTGGGACTTCCCACGTACCGCCAGAGCATCACAACGAACTGCTCCCGCGTGACGCTGTCGTTGGGGCCGAACTGGCCGTCCCCATAGCCGTTTACGATGCCGTTTTCCACGGCCCAGGCAACGCTGTCCGCATACCACGCGCCGTCGCTGACGTCGCTGTACGCGCTCATCGCCTCCTTCTCCGGCTGGCCCTCCAGCCGGTAAAGCACGGTGGCCAGCATTGCGCGGCTCATGGTCTCATCCGGGCTGAACGTCGTTTCACTGGTGCCGCTGAACAGCTCCCGGGCGGAGGCGAAGGTCACGGCCTCGGAGGCCCAGTTTTCGGGCGGCACGTCTGCGAACACTCTGCCGTTGTCCACGATCTCTACCGTGGCGGAACCGTCCAGCGGGATACTCATCCTGCCGTCCTCCACAATGCTCCGCTGGATGACCTCCCGGGTGCCGTCCGCATGGACCAGCACCGCCACGGTGCCGGGACCGGCGTCCTCCGCCGGGACGGTGAGGGTCAGGCCGCCGGGGACCCGCTCCACGGTCTCGCCGCCTGCGGTCAGGGTGAATGTGACCGCCTGCCCCGCCTGTTCGGCGGATACGCTGACGTCGCCGCCCGCGCCGGCCAGGGTATCCAGCGCCTCACGGGGGATCGCCGCGTCGGCGATGGGGGTGGAGACGGTGAGGGAGGCGTTGGTCTCGCTCTGGATCCGGCCCACTGTGGAGGCCGGGATGGAGACCTGGGTCTTAGTCACATCGCCGGTGATCTCCGGCTTGATAACGATGGTCCGGCTCTGGTTTTCCACCGCCTCCTGCACCAGCTTATCGCCATCCGCAGCGCTCACGGCAGTGATCGCCGTGCCGTCCCGGACGTCCGTCTGCGCCGGAGTGCTGTTCGCGGCTGCGGGCGGGGTGGTGGTTGTGCCGCCGCCAGAGGTCGTGGCCGCTTGGACGGTCACATCGATCTGGAACTCCACCGTGTTGTAGTTGGCGGTGTCGTCCGGCGTGAAGACTACATATTGCTTAGAGGTTCCCACGCCAGGCGTGATGCTGCCATCCTTCCAGGCAAACTTGCCCGATACATCTGTTGCGCCACCGTTCAATTTAATATCGCTCAGCGTCTGTCCCGCAGTACCGGACGCTGTGGGATATGTGCTGATGACAGGATCCCCCTTCTTGATCTCCACTTCGATGGACGCCGGGGCGATACCGGTGTAGTTCACGCTGTCGGCCACCTTGTACCAGACGGTGTACGTTCCTGCGTTGGTGCCGGTGGGGACAGCCTCCGAGTAAGCGCCGTCTTGTCTCGTGCTGTACTCCACAGTGCCGATGTTATTGACTGTGGTGCCAGTTCCAGCAGCAATGAGGTTCTGCGCAGTTCCGGGGCTGTAAGTCAGGTCAGCGCCCCTTGGTGCGCTTTCCAGCTTGGCGTCCACTCGGTCAATCGTCCCTGTGACGCTGTCGGGCCAGTTGATGACGTACCGGCCTGCGTTAGTGCCGCTGACTGCCACATTGGTATAATCCAACATGACCATCTTGTTTGTACCGGCGTTGGCGCTGTCATAAGAGGCCGTCAAACCGTTGATGGCGATGGAATCACTGCCGGCCAGATCGCTGGACCTCACAGTCACCGTGATCGCGTCATCGGCAACATGGATATTGCCGTCGTAGTTCTTCGGCTTGATGGTCACCACCGGAGTCACGGGCTTCGGCTTTGCGGTAAACCGTACGCTGTCTGTGTTGGATTTGCCGTAGCCGTCCGCAGCCTCCCGGTAGGCTTCCACGGTGAAACCGCCGACGCCTGTTACGGTTACAGTGCCATTCTTCTCATCAATCTCAGCGACACCGTCGCTCTCCTTGATGCTCCAGTGGATCGCGCCGCTGCCGGAGCCGCCTGTCGCGCTCAGGTTGAACGTATCACCGTAGCGGATATCAGCAGGCTTGTCGGTAATGGACAGGGGATTCTGGCTGGAGGCCACGATCTCGAAGGTGCCGGTTACAGGAGAGGCAAACTGGTAGTTGCCGCCCGTTTTGTCTGTGACCGTGACGGTGTATTTGCCCACCGCGATCCGGGGAGAAGGAAGCGTTACCGTGTACTCGCTCTCCGGGATGATACGGCCCCCGGAGTCTGTCACAGTGACGGTGGGGGTCTTTTCCGTACCGTCGTACTGAATGGCGGACGGCGAGCATTCGACGGCAGGCGTATCCGTATTCGCGGAAACCGTCACAGGACCAATCTGCTTCGGCACGCTGTCCGTGTGGTTGCCATCAGTGGCGGCGGCCTTGTACCAGACGGTGTAGCTGCCTGCGTCCGCAGCCGTGGGAAGGTTGTAGCTGTAGTCGCCGCCATCCAGCGAATACATCATATTGCCGCCATCCGCCGTGCCGCCGGTCACCAGGGCCTGCGGACTGCCGGTGTAGGTCAGACCTGGAACAGCTTCCGGCGCATTTGTCACCTTTGCCGCCGCCGGGCTGATGGTGCCCGTGGTGGTAGCGAGAGCCGTGACAGTGTATTTTTCCTTGACGCCGTCCGGGATCGTCAGACTGTCAATCATGACGGTCTTGTTCGTCCCCGCGTTCGCGTCCATGAAATGTCCCATGGCGGTCACAGTGTCAACGCTGTCACCTGCAACCAGGCCGCTGAGAATGACAGTCAATGTGGCGGTCGTGTTGGTGTCATAGGACTTCTCTGCGGCAATCACAACGGCGGTGACGGGCTTCGGGGCCACGGTGAAGGTCCAGGTGTCGGTCAGACTTCCGGAGGCGGCTGTAATCGTGACGCTGCCGGACTTCTTGGTGGTCACCACGCCGGTACTGCTGTCGATGGCGGCAACGTTCGAGTCG
>JAAZZJ010000301.1 GCA_014237695.1 Oscillospiraceae bacterium
GACCGCGTTTTACGGGAATGCCAGGTGATCGTGGGCTACCACGTCTACGTGGACCTGGTGCGGGAGCGGTACCCGGACAAGGAATTTCTCACCACCCCCATGACCAAGGAGGCGGACCGGTGCCGGATGGCCCTGGACGCCGCCCGGACGGGGAAGGACGTGGCCATGGTCTGCTCCGGCGACAGCGGGATCTACGGCATGGCGGCCCTGATCTACCAGCTGCGGGGAGAGGACGCGGAGCCGGAGGTGGAGGTTGTCCCGGGTCTCACCGCCGCGTGCAGCGGCGCGGCGCTGCTGGGCGCGCCCCTGACCCACGACTTCGCGGTCATCAGCCTCAGCGACCGCCTGACCCCCTGGGAGAAGATCGAGGCCCGTCTGACGGCGGCGGCGGGGGCGGATCTGACCATCGTCCTCTACAACCCCGCCAGCCGGGGACGGCCCGACTATCTGCAAAAAGCCTGCGATATCCTCCTGGAGACCCTGCCCGGCGACCGCCCCTGCGGCGTGGCCCGGAGCATCGGCCGGGAGGGGGAGGGCCGGGAGATCATGACCCTGGCCCAGCTGCGGGACTTCCCGGCGGACATGTTCTGCACCGCCTTCATTGGAAACAGTCAGACGCGGGTCACTGGCGGGGAGCTGGTGACGCCCCGGGGGTATCGGGATGTATAAGCTGTGCGTCTTCGCCGGGACCACGGAGGGCCGCAGGCTGGTGGAGCTGCTGGCGGCCGCGCCGGTGGAGGTCACCGCCTGCGTCGCCACGGAGTACGGGGAGGCGCTGCTGACGCCCAGAGACCGGCTGACGGTTTCCCACCGCCGCCTGACGGAGGAGGAGATGGAGGCCCTGTTGGTCCGGGAGCGCTTCGATCTGGTGGTGGATGCCACCCACCCCTACGCGGCGGAGGTGACGGAGAACATCGCCCAGGCCTGCCGCGGGGCGGGAGTGGAGTACCTGCGTCTTCTCCGGGAGGCGGATGCCCCGCCGGAGGGAGCGGTATACCTCCCGGACACGGAGTCCGCCGTGAACTGGCTGGCGGGGACGGAGGGGAACATCCTCCTCACCACCGGCAGCAAGGAGCTGGCGAAATATGCCGCCCTTCCGGGATTCGCCCGGCGGGTCTGCGCCCGGGTCCTGCCTATGGAGGCGTCCCTGTCCGCCTGCCGGGCGGCGGGGCTGGGCCCGGACCGGATCATCGCCATGCAGGGCCCCTTTTCCCGGGAAATGAACGCCGCCCTCCTGGAAGCCGTGTCGGCGAAATATCTGGTGACCAAGGACACCGGCGGAACGGGGGGCTTTGGCGAGAAGGCCGCCGCCGCCCAGGACGCTGGGGCGGTTTTGGTTGTTGTTGGCCGTCCGGCCCAGCGGGAGGGCCTTGGTTTTGAAGAGACGGCAGGTCTGCTGTGCCGCCGTTTCGGCCTTCACGTCCGTCCGCAGGTTGCCCTGGTGGGCATCGGTCCGGGCAGCACCGGCGGCATGACTGTCGAGGCCCGGCTGGCCATCCGGGAAGCGGATTGCCTCATCGGCGCCCGCCGGATGCTGGAGGCTGCCCGGGAGACGGGCCAGATGGTATGTGAGGCGGTGGCCCCCGACGATATTCTCCGGTGCATCCGGGAGCGGCAGGGGGTCCGGCGCTTCGCGGTGGTCCTCTCCGGCGACACCGGCTTTTTCAGCGGGGCCAGACGGCTCCTGCCCCTGCTCAAGGACTGCGAGACCCGGCTACTGCCGGGACTCAGCTCCATGCAGGTACTGTGCGCCCGGCTGGGGACCTCCTATGAGGACGTGGTCCCCGTCAGCCTCCACGGACGGGACGTGGACATCGTGCCGGACGTGGCGCGGAACCGCCGGGTGTTCGCCCTGGTGGGTGGTCCGGAGGGCGCGGCGGAGTTATGCCGCACCTTGACGGCGGCAGGGCTGGGCGCGGTCCGGGTCTCTGTCGGGGAATTGCTGGGCTGCCCGGAGGAGCGCCTTACCGCCGGCACGGCGGCGGAGCTGGCGGGGAAGACCTTTGCCCCCCTCAGCGTCCTCCTCATTGAAAACGAAAACGCGCGCCCCTTCACCCCAGGCCTGCCGGACGATGCCTTCCAGCGGGGGGAGGCGGTGCCCATGACCAAGAGAGAGGTGCGCTGCTGTGCCCTGTCCCATCTGGCTCTGACGGCGGAAGCGGTGTGCTGGGACGTGGGCGCGGGGACCGGCTCCGTGTCCATTGAAATGGCTCTGCTGGCCCGGAAGGGCCGGGTATACGCCATAGAGAAGAGCGAGAACGCCCTGGCGCTTCTGGCGGAGAACCGCCGGAGCTTCCACGTCTCCAACCTGGAGATCGTACCCGGCAGGGCCCCGGAGGCCTGCCGGGAGCTGCCCGCCCCCACCCATGTTTTCATCGGCGGCAGCACGGGCAGCCTGCGGGAGATCGTGGCGCTGGTCCTGGAGAAGAACCCGAATGCCCGGCTGGTGCTGACTGCCGTTACGCTGGAGTCGGTAGCGGAGATGGACCAGCTGATAAAGGAATTTCACTTCACAGATACGGATGTCACCTGCCTGAACGTATCCTGTGCCCGGGAGCTGGGTTCCTATCACCTGATGACCGCCCAGAACCCGGTGTATCTCTTCACCCTTCAGCGGCGAAGGGGGGCGGTATGATGTGGACGCTGTACGCCCTGCTCTCCGGCTTCGGGCTGGACCTCCTGCTGGGGGACCCCCACAGCTTTCCCCACCCGGTCGTCGCCATCGGAAAACTGATCTCCGCTCTGGAGAAGCTGCTGCGCCGCCTCTTTCCGGCCACCCGGAACGGGGAGCGTCTGGCAGGGGGAATTCTGTGGGTGCTGGTGGTCTCTGTCTCCGCCGGTATCCCGGCCCTGCTGCTGTGGCTGTGCCGGAGTATCAGCCCCTGGCTGGGTCTGGCGGCGGAGAGCGTCATGTGCTGGCAGATTCTGGCGGCGAAGTCCCTGCAGACAGAGAGCATGAAGGTCTGCCGGGCCCTGTCCGCCGGGGATACCGAGGGGGCCCGCCATGCGGTGAGCATGATCGTGGGCCGTGAAACCGCCCGGCTGGACCGGCAGGGCATCGCCCGGGCGGCGGTGGAGACGGTGGCGGAAAACACCTCCGACGGCGTGGTGGCTCCCATGGTGTTTCTGGCCATCGGCGGCGCGCCTCTGGGGTTTTTCTACAAGGCGGTGAATACGATGGATTCCATGCTGGGCTACATAGAGCCGCCCTACCGGGACT
>JAAZZJ010000302.1 GCA_014237695.1 Oscillospiraceae bacterium
CGACATTGACGGCAGCAGCAAGTCCTCCCTCCAGAAGCTGAACACGGAGATCCTGGCAGGCAACGTGCCGGATATCCTGGACACCAGCAACCTGCCCCTGCGGCAGTACGGCTCCAAGGGCATCCTGGAGGACCTGTGGCCCTTCATCGACAAGGACCCGGACCTGGGCCGCGACAAGCTGATGACCCGCCCCCTGGAGGCCAACCAGCAGGACGGCAAGCTCTACGAGATCTTCGGCAATTTCACCATCCGCACCGTGGCGGGCCCCACAAAGATCGTGGGCGACCGCATGAGCTGGACCCTGGCGGACCTGCGGGAGGCGCTGGCCAAGATGCCTGAGGGCTGTTCTATCTTCGGCGAGTTTGACACCAAGTCCAATATGTTGGATACCGTGGTGAGCCTGAACATGGACCAGTTCGTTGACTGGGAGACCGGCAAGTGCAATTTTGACAGCGACCAGTTCAAGGCCATGCTGGAGTTCTGCAACACCTTCCCCGCAGAGTTCAACTCTGAAAGCTACGACTGGGATGAATGGGAGGGGGAGGAAGCCCGCATCCTCAGCGGCAAGCAGATGCTGTCCCAGTCCTACCTCAGCAACTTTGATTGGACCGTCCAGTCCCTGAACGCTCTCCACAACGGCGAGTACAGCTACGTGGGCTATCCCCGGGAGGACGGCGGCTGCGGCAGCAGCTTCTCCTTCTACAACGGCATCGCCATGACCTCCAGCTGCAAGGACAAGGACGGCGCCTGGTCCTTCATCCGCCAGGTGCTGCTGCCCCAGGAGGAGGAGAGCGGAAGAGGGAGATATTACTATTCCGCCAGAAACTTCTCCGTCAATAAGGCCGATTTCGACAAGGCGGTGGAGATGGCCCTCACACCCCAGTACCAGACCGACGGAGACGGAAACAACATCCTGGATGACGACGGCAACCCCATCCCGGTGAGCTACGGCTCCATCTGGGTGGACGACAACACGGAGATCGAGATGAAAGCCCCCACCCAGTCCGACGTGGACAAGGTCATAGCCCTCTATGAGCAGGTGGATTCCATCTACCGCAGGGACGATAAGATCATGGAGTCCGTCCTGGAGGTGGCCAGCCAGTATTTCGCCGGCGACAAGCCCCTCAACGACGCGGCGTCCCTGATCCAGAACAAGGTGACCCTGTACGTCAACGAGAACCGCTGACGGGCGGGGAGGATAGAATGTTTTCCCCAAAAGAAAACAAAAGTGATGTGAGTACGATGCAAAAATGATACACGGGGCTGGTAAATTTGTGTCCAGAATCCATATGCAAGGAGGAGCCGATCAATGGATCATCGGATCAAAAAGGGCCTGACGGCACTGCTGGCCGCGTGTATGCTGCTCAGTCTGGCGGCCTGCGGCAAGGATCAGGACGAGGACGCGGAAAAACTGTCGGGCACGGTGTTCGTGCCCGAGTTCATCGACATGGACCTGGGAAAGAACAGCGAGGTGCAGGGCGGCTGCACCGACGGAGCGTACATCTATCTGCTGACCAGCAAGTATCCCGACCGGGAGGCGGGGGAGGAGGGCGACACCACCTACAGTATCCTCCGCCTCTCCGTGGACGGCGGGGAGCCGGAGCCGCTGGAGAACTTCAAGATCGATGCCGCTCCCGAAGGCTATGACCAGTCCTACGTCTACCTCAGCGGCATCCGCGCCGGGGCGGACGGGTCCATTTGGGTGGAGGAAAACCTGAGCGCCTACTCCTACGACCTGCCGGAGGACTTTGACTCGGAGACGGGCAATATTTGGGAATACGACTTACTGGACAGCATCGACAAGAACTACCACATCCAGCTGGATTCCACCGGCGCGGAGATCACCCGGGTAGACGTCAGCGGCCTTCAGGAGAAGGCGGGGATCGAGTCCATGTATTCGGGAGGCACCCTCTTCGACCCCAAGGGGAACATTTATGTCAGCACGGACGGTAAGATCGTGGTGCTGGACTCCTCCCTGAACGTCCTGTTTTCCGTGGAGGACGAGAACTTCTGGGGCGGCGAACTGACCCTGCTGTCCGACGGCTCCGTGGGCACATCGATCACCGTGCGGGACGCCGTCAACAATACCTACACCCGCCAGCTGCGGACTATCGACCCCGCCGCAAAGGACTGGGGCAAGTCCTATGAGCTGCCCCGGGACGCTTACAACACCTATTCCGGGACCGGGGAGTACCTCTACTATTACATGAGAGGCGAGACCCTCTATGGGCGGAAGGCCGAGGCGGAGGAGGGCGCGGAGGATGACAAGCTCCTGAACCTGCTGGACGCTGACATCTCCGCGGACCAGATCAACTTCATCACCTTCCTGGAGGACGGCAGGGCGGTCATCATGGCTGAGGCCTACGGCTCCACCACCGGCCGGCGGGAAACCCTGGCGGTGCTGACCCCCACGCCCCGGTCGGAGCTGCCGGAGAAGACCACCCTCACCTACGCTACCATGTACCTGAGCCAGGACGAGCGCAACCGGATCGTGGACTTCAACCGCAGCGGCGTGCCCTACCGTATCGAGGTGCATGATTACTCCGAGTACAGCACGGAGGAAGATTACCAGGCCGGAATCAAGAAGCTGAACACAGAGATCCTGGCCGGGAAGGCGCCGGACATCATCAATACCGAGTCCCTGCCTCTGCGGCAGTACGGCGCAAAGGGCATCCTGGAGGACCTGTGGCCCTTCATTGAGAACGATCAGGACATCGGCGGCCGGGAGGGCCTCATGGACCGGGTGTTCACCGCCGCCGAGCAGGACGGGAAGCTCTATCAGATCTTTGACGCATTCAGCATCGCCACCGTGACGGGCTCCCCCAGCGTGGTGGGGGACCGCACCAGCTGGACACTTCAGGATCTCCAGGACGCCCTGGCCAAGATGCCCGAGGGCTGCGCGGTCTTCAACGAGTACAACACCAAGAGCAACATACTGACGCTGGTGATGAGCATGAACCTGGACAGCTTCCTGAATTGGGACACGGGGGAGTGCCGCTTCGACAGCGAGGAGTTCAAGGCCCTGCTGGCCTTCTGCGACAACTTCCCTCTGGAATACGACTGGGAGAGCAGCCAGAACGGCGATTATGACGAGCCCACCCGCATTGCCGAGGGACGGCAGATGCTGGTGACGGAGCATATCAGCGACTTCAAGAGCATCCAGATGCAGAAGGCCATCTTTGGCGG
>JAAZZJ010000303.1 GCA_014237695.1 Oscillospiraceae bacterium
CATCGGAAGGCTTGGTAGCAGGTTGGTAGCGTTTTCATAGAAAGTTTACAATTGGATTGGTGAATTTGGGGATATCAAGTGGTTTTTGGATAGTTTTACCGGAAGTAGAGACGCAAATTTGAAAATTAACAATCTGGTTTACGTAACGCCGTTTCAGCGGAAAAAGTACGAAAGCCCTCCTGCAAAACCAAAAGGCGGACCGCCGCAAGACGGTCCGCCTTTTTACCCAACAGCTAAAAAGCGCATTCAGCATTCAATATCCGATGGATTGTCTCCGCCGTGTTCTCGGGAATCCATACCGCAGCAGAGCCGCCGCCAACCGGAAAATCCACCGTGCCATTTTCCGGAATCACGATGCGCTCCTTCTGTCCTCCCAGCAGGTCTACAAAAACCGTTCCCGCCATCCCGGCGCCTGCGCACATCCGCTTGCTCCCGCCGGAGCGGTCGGTAAGGACTACCGCCATTGCAGAACTTTCACCCTGCCGTACCCAGCCAATGATATCCGGATCATCCAGATAGTCGGTCTGCGTGCCGTGGGCGCAGAATTTCCGGGCCAGAAGCAGCTTTGGCAGCGCCTCCACCGGCGGAATGCTGTCGTGGGGAATCCCATACAGATCCCCATAGAAGACACAGGGGATCCCTTCCTGCCGGAGCAGGATACAGGCGTAGGCCAGCGGCTTGCACCAACCGGAGACCCAGGATTGCAGTGCCTGCCCGGGCTGGGTGTCGTGGTTGTCCACAAATGTAACCGCCTGGTGGGGGCGGGTCCCCGCCAGCGTGCCCTGGAACAGGCTGCGCAGATCCATACTGCCCCCTGCGCCGGAGAGCCGGTGGAATTGAAAATGAAGGGGCACGTCAAACAGGCGCATCACCTGCCCGCACTGGTCCAGGTAATATGTAAGCGTCCCCAGATCATCTTTCCAGTATTCGCCCATAGCCGGAAGGGGCCTTCCGGATGCCTGGCGGAGCATTTGGAGCCAATGGGTGAAATAGGTGGCGCGGATATGCTTCACCGCATCCAGCCGGAAGCCGTCCACGCCGGTGGTTTCCAGATACCATCTTCCCCATCTGTCCAGCTCCTCGATAACCTTAGGGGCGCTCATATCCAGATCGGCCCCCATAAGGTAGTCGTAATTGCCGTTTTCACCGTCTACCTGGTCGTCCCAGTCCTTGCCCTCAAACTGATAGACCGCCGGAACGTCGTGCTTGTCGTCCCAGTCCACCCCGTCAAAGCAGGTCCAATCCCACTGGAAATCCGAATACTTGCCCCTGCGGCCCGGGAAGGTAAACCGGGTCCAGGCGGTAATGGGTGCCGCAGAGGAGACGTCCCGGTTCCGGTCGTTCCCGGCGGACTTGCGGGCACAGACCTCCTCGGCTTCGTCCGCGCCCATGCGGTGATTGAGAACGATGTCCGCATAAACCCGGACTCCGTTGGCCTGAAGAGCCCGGATGGCGTCCAAATACTCCTCCCGAAGGCCGTATTTGGTAGGAACGCCTCCCTTCTGGTCAAATTCTCCCAGGTCGTAGAGATCATAGACGCCATAGCCCACGTCCGCCTGTCCCTGATGCCCCTTATAGGCCGGAGGGAGCCACACGCCGGTAAAACCCAGGGCGGCCAGATGAGGCGCATCCGCCGCCGCTCGCCGCCAGTGCCCGCCGCCGGCGGGCAGGTACCACTCAAAATACTGCAAAAGGGTTTCCTGTTGTTCCATAATGTTCTTTCTCCATATCTGTTTGTTCAACTGTCCATATCCCGGCCCCGGCAAGGAAATTTGCGGAGCGCTTTTCTCCCGGCGCAGCTGCTCAGCTCCCGCCGGACTGCACCCAGAAAAATACGGTATGATTTTCTTCCGATACTGCCTGCCGGAACCGGTAACCCAGCTGGTCAAAGGCCTGCAGCTCCTCCGGGGACGTGACGCGGTTTTCCGCCAGCCAGCGCACCATCTGCCCCCGCGCCATTTTGCACCTGGTCCCTTTTTCAATAACTCTGCCCTGCTCCGCCTCTCCGAATACGCAGGTAATCCATCGGACAGACTTGGGCAGATGGGCCTCCACGGCTTTGCTGTACTCCTTGGATGCCAGATTCAGCACAAGGTCCGTCTCCGAGGCCAGCTGCCGGGCCAGACGGCCGCCCCAGAATTGATACAGGTCCCGGCACCCGTCCACTGCCAGCCTGGCCTGCATCTCCAGCCGGTAAGGAACCACCCCGTCAAAGGGCCGCAGCAGTCCGTAAAAACCGGAGAGGATGCGCAGATGTTCCCGAAGATAATCCAGGTGTGCCGTTTCCATCACCCCGGGCGCCATATAGCGGTACTGGATACCCTCATAAGCGAGGATGGCCGGAGTAAGACTGCGGCGCAGGTCCATATGCTCCAGCCGTTCCACGTTTTGCCGTGCGATTGCATCGTTACACTTCCAGAGGGCCCGCAGCGCCTCGGGAGACATCCCCTGCAGGACTTCCATCAGCCGTTCCGTCTGCTCCAGGAAAGCGGGCAGGCTGTCTGCGGCAAAGCTGTCCGTATCCTCCGCCATTTTTTTGGCGGGGGCAATGATAATGCGCATGAATCAGCTCCTCCAGGTCAAAGCGCCTGCTTTTTGATTTTCAGCAGCAGGAGAATGATAGAGATGCCCATCAAAATATGTCCGATCCCCGCAATTCCGGAAATAGAGGCATCCAGCCCCCGGCTCAGCTCCGTTCCCCAGACCTGGGTCAAGCCTCTCATCAGGAAACCGAGGCCGGTGATATTCAGTCCAAACTGATAAGCGGCCAGGAGCTTTCCGGTGTTCCTGCCGGAGAAGGAGAAGGCTTTTTCCGCCAGCATCAGCACCAGGAAAAAGAACATACCCAGCATAAAGTAGTGAGTGTGCAGGAAGGACAGACTTGTTTGCCCGGAAAAGTGGCTGAACTTCGTAAATTCCCGATAAAGGCCCCCAAAGACCATGGCGGCAATCGCGTAAAAGAGAGCCAGATTTGCGTATCGTTTGACCATTGCAGTAGATCCTCCTCAAATCATTTTTGCCTGTTTTGGACTGACGCCTTATTGACTGTACCTATGGTAACATATTTTGCTTCCATTTTCAATTGTACAGATATATCGTTACCCCGCTCGACGTGTGGTTTTTCAAATGCCGGCTCTCCACTCTGATGCAGATTCAAAGGAGGCCGCAGCGGG
>JAAZZJ010000304.1:0-239 GCA_014237695.1 Oscillospiraceae bacterium
TGATGGACCAGTTCATCGTGGTCATCGAACCCGGGGCCCGGAGCATCCAGACCTATGAGCGGATCAAGGGTCTGGCGGCGGATATCGGCGTACACAAGGTCCGGGTGGTGGCCAACAAGGTCAGGGATGAGCGGGACGAGGAATTCCTCCGCCGACGCATCCCGGAGGAGGACCTGCTGGGGTTCATCCACTACAACGCCGACGTCATCGAGGCCGACCGCAACGGGCAGTCCCCCTTT
>JAAZZJ010000304.1:249-3155 GCA_014237695.1 Oscillospiraceae bacterium
TCCGGGCCATCAAGAACAAAATGGACAGCGAGAAATAAACATAACTTCGGATCATATCGTGAGGAGTGAATTAACAACGTGAAAACATTATTCGAACGCGTTTTCTCCGGCAACGACGAGATGTATGCCCTGGCCGTCAAGGCCGTGGATGAGGCCATGGCCAAGCTGGGCCCCGACGCCCCCGCCACCTTCGGCGACACCGCCTACTCCCTGCCCTGCTTCTATGCCATGACCGGCAAGAAGGTGGGCACCGTGGGCGAGGCCAAGGCCGCTCTGGAGAACGAGGTCAAGGCCTTCATGACCCGCAACAGCCGCACCAAGGATATCTTTACCTCCGGCGTGGCCACCGCTCTGTCCGCCGAGATCATCGAGCTGATGAAGTACGCCATGGCCGGCGGCTCCCCCTATGAGGAGCCCGTCATGGGCCACTTCACCGATGCTCAGGTCCGTGAGCTGGGCGTGCCCCTGGTCACCCGGGACATCCCCGGCGTCGCCGTCATCATCGGTGCGGCTCCCACCGCCGAGGAGGGCGCCAACCTGGTCAAGGAGTACCAGTCCCAGGGTATTTTCGTCACCCTGGTGGGCGGCATCATCGATCAGTGCGTGGAGCAGGGCATGAAGCTGGGCTTCAACGTCCGCAACGTGGCCCTGGGCCACGATCTGAGCAGCGTGGCCCACGTGGTCAGCGTGGCCCTGCGCGCCGCCTTCATCTTCGGCAGCGTCCAGGCCGGCGACTATGAGGCCATGTGGCGGTACACCATGGACCGCGTGTTTGCCTTTGTCAACGCCTACGCCCCTGTGGACGACATGACCGTGGCCTGCGGCGCGGGGGCTATCCAGCTGGGCTTCCCCGTTGTCACCAACGACACCGAGGAGAACAACATGTTCCGGGTGCCCAAGAGCCTCATCATCCAGCCCGACACCTCCAAATTCAACGCCACCTCCCTGGAAGCCCGGGACATCAAGATCAAAATCACCAAGATCGACATCCCCGTGGCCTTCTCCTCTGCCTTCGAGGGCGAGATCGTCCGCCGGGGCGACATGCAGGTGGAGTTCGACGGCTCCCGGAAGACCGGCCTGGAGCTGGTTCGCGCCAAGGAGCTGAGCGAGGTGGAGGATCACCGCTTCACCCTCATCGGACCTGACTTCGACCAGTTCGAGGTGGGCAGCAAGGTGGACTTCTGCATGGTGGCCGATGTGGCCGGCAAGAACATGAACAGCGACTTCGAGTCCGTGTTCGAGCGGAAGTTCCATGCGTACATCAACTGCATGGAGGGCGTGATGCACACCGGCCAGCGCGACGTGATCCGGGTGCGTATCAGCAAGGCCGCCTTTGAGGCCGGCGTGCGGGCCAAGGATTTCGCCGAGGTACTGTATGCCAAGCTGAAGAGCGACTATGACGCCGTTATCGACAAGTGCGAGGTCACCATCATCACCGATCCCGCCGAGTGCGAGAAGTTCCGTCATGAGGTGGCCATCCCCGCCTATGAGAAGCGCGACGAGCGTCTGGGCAGCCTCACCGACGAAAACGTGGATCAGTTCTATACCTGCATCATGTGCCAGTCCTTCTCCCCCAGCCATGTGTGCATCGTCACTCCCGAGCGTCTGGGCCTGTGCGGCGCGGTGAGCTGGCTGGACGCCAAGGCCACCAACGAGCTGGACCCCTCCGGCCCCTGCCAGGTCGTGCCCAAGGAGCATATCATCGACGAGAACATCGGCCGGTGGGAAGAGGTCAACGACGCCGTGAAGAAGTATAGTCAGGGCGCGCTGGAGAGCGTGACGCTGTACTCCATCATGGAGGACCCCATGACCTCCTGCGGCTGCTTCGAGTGCATCTGCGGCATCGAGCCCTTCTCTAACGGCGTGGTCATCGTCAACCGTGAACATACGGGCATGACTCCCCTGGGCATGACCTTCTCCGAGATGGCCTCCATGACCGGCGGCGGCGTGCAGACCCCCGGCTTCATGGGCCACGGCAAGCACTTCATCGCCTCCAAGAAGTTCATGAAGGCCGAGGGCGGCCTGGGCCGCATCGTCTGGATGCCCAAGGCTCTGAAGGACCAGGTGGCCGAGAAGGTCAACCAGTCCGCCAAGGAGCTGTATGGCGTGGACAACTTCTGTGATATGATCGGCGATGAGACCATCACCGAGGATGCCGAGGCTCTGCTGAACTATCTGACCGAGAAGGGCCACCCCGTACTGGGGATGGATCCGCTGATGTGAGTCTTCCTGTACCGCACAGCAGTATGATCGTGTAAAAGGACGCCGCCTGGAATGACCGGGCGGCGTCCTTCCTTTGGGCGGCTGCTCAGGGGTATTGCGGGGGAAGCGGTGGTCACATCTGCCGGGGAGAGGGCTCAGAGCCTGTATTCACAACCGGTGAACGCTGTCTGGCCGGTCTTTTTCTCATCATATGAGATTCTGCAACGGCCCCATCCGTGTGCCCGCCTGCGGCGGGCTTAACGCTAAAAGCGCCGTTTTGCGGCGCTTCACGGAGGGGCCGTGCAGAATTCCTTGTCCGATAAGAAAAATCCTCGTCCATACGGCATCCCCCGATGATGTATACAGGTTCTAAGTTTTTCTCTTTTGCTATACGATGCCTGGGAGCGCACGAGAGGCGAAAAAATTTTTTTGGAAATTAGTAAAAAAGGGCTTTACAAATGAGAAGATATGGTGTATAGTAATACTTGCTTCCGGGCTCGTAGCTCAGCTGGGAGAGCGTTCGGTTCGCATCCGAGAGGTCGAGGGTTCGAATCCCTTCGAGTCCACCACAAAGGTTCCCGAAGAAGGGAATTCGGGAGCCTCATGATTACAATGTTTTCACCGGTATAAAAGCAGCAGGCAATTGAATATGGGGGTATAGCTCAGCTGGGAGAGCGCTTGAATGGCATTCAAGAGGTCAGCGG
>JAAZZJ010000305.1 GCA_014237695.1 Oscillospiraceae bacterium
AGGCGGCGGAGAACGGCAAGGAGGTCACCGTCCTCATGGAGCTGCGGGCCCGGTTTGACGAGGCCAACAACATCTCCTGGTCCCGGCTGCTGGAGGAGGCGGGGTGTAAGGTGATCTACGGAGTGGAGGCCTATAAGTGCCACAGCAAGATCTGCCTCATCACCCTCCGGAAGGGAGACAGGCTCAGCTACGTCACCCAGATCGGCACCGGAAATTACAACGAGGACACCAACGAGCAGTACACGGACCTGAGCCTCATGACCGCCAACGAGGAGATCGGACGGGACGGCACGGCCTTCTTCCAGAACATGCTGGTGGGGAACCTGGAGGGGACCTACCGCCACCTGCTGACCGCCCCGGCGGGGATCAAGGCCCGGCTGCTTGAGCTGATCGACGGAGAGATCGCCAAGGGTCCGGAGGGCTTTATCTGCATCAAGGCCAACGCCATGACCCAGCGGGAGGTCATCGACAAGCTGGCGGAGGCCAGCCAGGCGGGGGTTCAGGTGCAGCTCATCCTGCGGGGCATCTGCTGTATGCGCCCGGGCATCGCCTCCTGGACGGAGAACGTCCATGTGACCAGCATCGTGGGCCGGTATCTGGAGCATAGCCGCATCTACCGCTTCGGACGGGGAAGGGATACCCGCCTGTTCATCGCCTCAGCCGACCTCATGACCCGGAATCTGGACCACCGGGTAGAGATTGCCTGCCCGGTGTACGACCCGGAGGTAAAGGAGATGCTTTTGAAGATCCTCCGCACCCAGCTGGAGGACAACGTGAAGGCAAGCTCCCTGCTGCCGGACGGCTCCTACTGCCGGAAGGTAAATACCCTGTCCCCCTGCGGCAGTCAGGAGGTCTTTATGGCGGAGAGCCTCCACCGCCGTCCCGCCGCCCCGGCGGAGAAGCCGGACGCCCTTCACCGCCTGCTGGGCGGCCTGAGGGGGAAGCGGAAATAGGAAACCGACGGCCAGGGCTCCGGGATTTCTTCCGGGCCCTGGCCTTGCTGTTATCGGAATTTCTCCTTATCCCGCGCGATCTGCTTGGCGTACCGCTCCTCCTCGGAGAAGACGCAGCCGCAGTATTTCTGCATGTAGAGCCCCAGCTCTCTCGCTTTGACCTGCCCCCGGCGGAAGCCGGGACGGAAGTCCCGGTAGAGGAATTCCACGCCATACCGCCCCGCCAGCTCCGCCGCCGCCCGGCAGATGCCCTCGTGGTCCTGGTAGGGACTGACCAGCAGGGTCGTGGAGAAGTGGGTGAAGCCGTGGACGGCGGCATACCGGGCGGTTTCCTCCAGACGGCAGGTGTAGCAGTGGCCGCACCGGTGGCCGATGTCCCCCGCCACCGCCCGGACGAAGTCCCGGAGGCCGTAATCATCCCGGACGGTCAGCTCCAGGCCGGCGGACTGGCTGTATTCGATCAGCGTATCCCTCCGGGCTTTGTACTCCTGATAGGGGTGGATGTTGGGATTGTACCAGAATCCTGCGGGCTCGATGCCCTCATCCCGCAGGGAATCAATGCAGTAGACGCTGCATGGGGCGCAGCAGATATGGAGAAGCAGGCGTTCCATGGTAAAGACCTCGACTTTGTCAAAAGAGTGATGTTATCATACCACAGCCCGCCGCCGCTGTCAAAGCGGCGGCGTCTCAAAATTCCGGGATATCCCCCTCGTACCGCTCCGCCCGCTCCAGCAGCGGGCCTTTAGCGCCCATGGTAAAGGCGATGTCGCTGCTGCGAATGGCGAGCAGGCGCATTCCGGCGGTCAGGCTGAGAAATTCCAGCGCGGAGGGCGGCAGACGCAGTTCCATAGCGGGGGAGAGGTCCGTCCAGCAGTAGGCCCTGCCTTTATAGGGAAGAAACGCGCCGGGTTCCGCCGTGTGATCCCGCAGCCCGGGCAGGTCCCGCAGGATATGGCCCAGCTTTGACGGTTCCAGCAGGTCCTTCCGGGTAATGCAGAAGCCGCCAGTGCTTTTGCTTCCGGTAAAGAGATAGACCCTGCTCCCGGCAGTCAGGCCGTATTCTTCCACAGCCTGATCCGGGAGGCGGACAGTGCCGTCCTCACGCACTAGAGACCTTCCAAAGATAAATTTTCCACCCCGATTCATTTGCGGCATATCATGCTCCGTCCTTTCGGCTCTTACAATAAGCTATTGAGATTATAGCGTATTTTTTCGTTCTGTCAACATGGCTCGCGAAAGTGTTTCCAGATCAGGTTGACAAAACTTTCACGGACCGGTACAATAAGGAGCGAAAAAACGAACAGGGGGCGATCTCATGGAACAGACTGCGCCGCGTGTCCTGCTGACCGGCATCAGCAGCGGGTGCGGGAAGACCACCGTTGCCTGCGCGGTCCTTCAGGCTCTGGTGGACAGGGGCCTGCGGGTGGGGGCCTTCAAATGCGGTCCGGACTATATCGATCCCATGTTCCACAGCCGGATCATCGGGGCGAAGAGCGGCAATCTGGATTTGTTCTTCTTCCGGGAGAACACCCTGCGGTATCTGCTGGCGCGAAACAGCCGGGACCAGGACGTGTCTGTCATCGAAGGGGTTATGGGCTACTACGATGGGGCCGGTCTGGCCAGCACCCTTGCCAGCAGCTGGGAGACCGCCCGGGCGGCGGAGGCTCCCGCCGTGCTGGTGGTCCCGGCGAAGGGCGCGGCGCTGTCCATCCTGGCGGTGATTCAAGGATTCCTGGACTTCCAGCCGGACAGCCGCATCCGGGGAGTCATCCTCAACCGGTGTACCGCCATGACCTGCCAGGGACTGGCGGAGGCCATCCGGGAGCGGTTCGGGGGCCGGGTAAAGCCCCTGGGATTCCTGCCGGAGCTTCCGGAATGCGCCTTGGAGAGCCGCCACCTGGGTCTGGTCACCGCCGCCGAGGTGGAGGGATTGCGGGAGAAGCTCCACATCCTGGCCCGGCAGGCGGAGGAGAGCATTGACATGGACGGCCTTCTGGCCCTTGCGGAGGGTGCGCCGCCCCTGGCGTTCCAGCCGGTGGCGCTTCCGCAGTATGAGCCGGTGCGGATCGCCGTCGCCCGGGACCGGGCTTTCTGCTTCTACTATGAGGACAGCCTGGAGGCGCTGGAGGAGATGGGGGCCGAGCTGGTACCCTTCAGCCCTCTCTCTGACCGGACGCTGCCGGAGGATA
>JAAZZJ010000306.1 GCA_014237695.1 Oscillospiraceae bacterium
GATTCATGTAATAATAGAGATTATTACGGCAATCCGCTTTCATAATAATGGATATAATCGGATCTCCTTCTTGATTGGTACTATATAATACCAGACAGTAACCGGCGTCATTGGTGGTGCCGGTCTTGCCGCCGATGCGGTAGCCGGTGACCTGGCCGTTCTTGCCGCCGCCGTCGGAGACCACGTACTCCAGGCCCTCCCGCACCATGGCGGAGGTCTCCTCGCTGACCACCTGCCGCACGGGGGTGGCGTCGTGCTGCTTGACCACGTTGCCCTCTCCGTCCAGCTCCCGCTCCACCACGTAGGGCTGGTAGAGATACCCGCCGTTGATGCAGGCTGCCTGGGCGGCGATGAGCTGGATGGGGGTGACGTTGAAGTTCTGACCGAAGCAGTAGGCTGCCAGGTCGATGTCGTGGCTGCAAAATTCCTCCCGGTCGATGAAGACGCTCCGGCCCTCGCCGGGGAGGTCCACGCCGGTCTTGTCAAAGAGGCCGAAGGCGTCCAGATAGTCATAGAAGGGGGCGGACCGGACGCCCAGGGCCATCTTGATAAAGGCCGGGTTACAGGAGTGTCCCACCGCCTCCGCCAGGGTCTGCTGGCCGTGTCCGTTCTTGTTGGAGCAGCCGATGTCCTTTCCGTCAACGACCACGGAGCCGCCGCAGTAGAAGGTGCTGTTGCGGTTGGCGGCGCCATCCTCCAGGGCCATGGCCAGGGTCAGGACCTTGAAGGTGGAGCCGGGCTCATAGCCGTCGTTCACCGCCTTGCTGCGCCACTGGAGCAGCTGGGACTGACTCAGCAGGTCATAGTAGGCCTGGGAGTGTTCCTTGCCCTCCTCGGGCGGGTTTTCCTCATCTGTCTTGGCCAGCTGGGCCTGGAGCTTTTCCGTATAGATCTCCCGGGGGGCGTTGGGGTCGTAGTCCGGGGTGGAGTGAATGGCCAGGATGGCCCCGGTATTGGGGTCCATGACGATGCCGAAAGCGCCGTTCTTGGCCCCGAACTCCGAGACCATGTCGGCGATGCCCCGCTCCAGGTAGTATTGGATGTTGCTGTCGAGGGTGGTCTGGATGCTGTGGCCCTCCTGAGCGTCATAATACTGCTCATACTGGAACATCAGCTCCGAACCCCTGCCGTCGGTGGCCGTCACCGACAGGCCGGAAGTACCGTCCAGGGAATCCTCGTAGAGAGCCTCCAGGCCGTAGGCCCCGTGGTTGTCGGGGTCCAGGAAGCCGATCACATGGGAGGCCAGGGAGGAGCGGGGGTAGTACCGCTTGGAGTCCGCCTCCAGGTGGACCCCCTGGAGGGCCGCGCCGGTCTCGTTTTCGGAGATGAACGCGCGGATCTGGTCGCTGATGTCCTTCTCCACCCGCTTTTTCAGAACGGCGTAGGCGTACTGGGTTTTTGCCATCTCACTGCGGACTTTTTCCTCGGTGATGTCCAGAATCTCCGCCAGATGCACGGCCAGCAGATCCTTGTACTCCTGGCCGCTCATGGGGAGCTTTTCCCCCTCCTTCAGGCCGTCCACCATCATCTGGGCCCGCTTTTTGTCCAGCTCCCCGGCGTATTTGTCGATGGCCCGGGGGTCCAGGAACACGTTGTCCGCCGAGGCGGAGACCGCCAGGGTGACGCCGTTGCGGTCCAGGATGGAGCCCCGGGAGGCGGAGATGGGGGTGCTCTGGGTCTGCTGCCGGGAGGCCCGGGCCTTCAGCTCCTCGCCCTGGTTGATGGTCAGGTCGTAGGCCTTGGCGAACAGGGCCAGAAAGGCCGCCACGCCGAATACCAGCAGCAGCGCCAGGGTCCGCCGCTGAATGACCAGCTTGGCCAGCCGGGCGGAGTTGGGCTTGCGCTTTGCTTTTTCCTGGCCGCCGTCCGGCAGGGGCTTGATAGATTTGGCCATGACGTGCCTCCTTTACAAAAAGGGAGCGGGAGGATGTCCTCCGCTCCCGTGCGTCCGCCCGCCCCGGCGGCAGGGCGGGACGCTTATCCGTTTCCAAATATACGTACTCTCAGGGAAAATATTCCGCCTCCCCGCAGATTCGGGGATGGACCGGCAGGGCGGAGCTGCCTTACCCGCCCAGACCGGCGAATAACCGCTCCAGGGCGCCGCCTCCGGCGCTGTGGGTGCGGGCCTGGTCCTCGCCGGGGAGGCTGATGTAGTAAATCTGACTGTCGCTGGGGTCCTTCATGCCGGCGGCCAGGGCGGCCTCCTTTACTGCCGACAGGTCAAAGGCCTGCTCGTATTGGGTCAGCAGGGAGACCTGCTCCACCTCCAGCGTCTTGATCTCCGACTTCATGGACACGATGCTCCGGGAGATGGTGTTCAGACGCACATAGCACAGCAGCAGCACCACCATCAGAAAGGCGGTACACACAAACCCCAGCAGCGCCAGGGAAGAAACCTTCTGGGCGGGGCGGACGGCCGCCTTGACCTGGGCCCGGCGGCGGGCGTTGCGCTCGGCGGCTGTTTCAGGACGGCGCTCATAGAGTTCGTCGAAGTCCATCCGGCCGCTGCGGTCCAGCTGGCGCTCCAGCTCACGGCGGTCCAGCTTCCGGGCGAGGTTTCCGTCCACGGCGTTTTGCGCGCCGTATCTGCGCTTTGTGCTGTTCTGATAATAAGACGCCATGGAACGATCCTCCCTCCGCCCGGGTGATTGCCGGAAGAAGGAAGGGCTACCATTCCGTACGCTCCGCCGCGCGCAGCTTGGCGCTGCGGGCGCGGGGATTCTCCTCCAGCTCCGCAGGCCCGGATAGGACGGGCTTGCGGGTTACGAGCTTCAATTTTGGTTTTTTGCCGCATACGCACACCGGAAATTCCGGCGGGCAGGTGCATCCGGTGGACAGCTCCCGCAGCTTCTGCTTGACGGCGCGGTCCTCCAGGCTGTGAAAGGTAATAACCGCCAGCCGTCCCCCGGGGGCCAGATGGTCCGCCGCCGCCTCCAGCATGGGGGGCAGGGCGTCCAGCTCGCCGTTGACGGCGATGCGGATGGCCTGAAAGGACCGCTTGGCGGGGTGCTGCTTCTCCCGCAGGGCCTTGGGGGGCATGGCGGAGCGGATGATCTCCGCCAGCTCCGCCGCCAGCTCGCGCTCGTCGTCTGATCGATGATGGCGGCCATGCATGCATCATGGGCGGGGGGGGCGGGGTGC
>JAAZZJ010000307.1:0-291 GCA_014237695.1 Oscillospiraceae bacterium
GACGCCAGCTACCGCGCTATCCATGACATTGGAGAGGAGGAAAAATACTATCCAGACGCAACCAAAATCGACCCCAATGACCTGCCCCCCTTCGACCTCCTTTGCGGCGGATTTCCGTGCCAATCTTGGTCTGCTGCAGGGCATCGACTTGGCTTCGCTGACCCCAGAGGCGCTCTCTTTTTTGAGATTGCCCGACTGGCTGAAGCAAGAAAGCCTGCGTATCTGCTGCTTGAAAATGTTCCCCGAATTTTACTCCATGACAAAGGACAGGCGTTTGCGACTATCCTCTCC
>JAAZZJ010000307.1:301-3138 GCA_014237695.1 Oscillospiraceae bacterium
TCTGGAATGGTCTGTGCTTAACAGCGCAGACCACGGGACGCCTCAATCAAGGCGAAGGGTCTATATTGTCGGATATCTTGATCCCCGATGCGCCGGAAAAATATTTCCTCTCGCCGGAGCAAACGGAAAGGCTCTTGTTCAAGTCCTTGGAGGGCCGCAGGGATCGAGAGTCTACGACCCGGCAGGAGTAGCCTGCACCCAGACGGCGGGAGCTGGCGGTATGGGCGGAAAAACAGGGCTGTACCTGATTCCGCCTGACGCCGCCTTTGTGGATCTGTCTGTTGGAGAACCCAGACGCACCGATACTGCCCGGTGCCTTACCGCCCGGTATGGACAGACCACCCTCTCCAACCACCGGGCGGAGCGCTCAGGCGTATTGATGATCCGTGATTCCTCCAGGCAGGGCTACAAGGAAGCTGCCCCCGGAGACAGCGTGGATCTGGGCTACCCAGGCAGCAAGACCAGAGGCGGCCGGGTGAGCAGGCTGGCCCATGACGCCGCCAGCGTCCAGGGCATCGTAGAACGGGGCGGGCGAATCCGCCGCCTCATGCCCAGGGAGTGCCTCCGGCTCCAAGGTTTTGATGAGGATCAGATTGACCGTCTGCTGGCAATCACCTCGGACGCCCAGGCGTACAAGCAGGCGGGCAATTCGGTCACCGTCAACATAATTGAGGCCATTGGGCGGCGAATCCGGGCCGTGGATGAGCAGCTCCGAAAGGAGGATTCCGCCGCATGAGCGAGATCGGCATCAAGGATCAGTGCTTCGGTGTGGAGGTGGAGATGACGGGTATCACCCGCAGGCAGGCCGCAGAAGCACTGGCCGAGTATTTTGGGACATCGCCCCAATACCTTGGAACCTACTATGACACCTGGGGCGTGACGGACCCGGAGGGTAAGATGTGGAAGCTGAACCATGCCGCCACTATTCGCCGCTGGGCGGCGGAGGACAGACGGAAGGGCAAGAGCATACCCAATTACACTTACGAGGAGGGCGAGAGCCTATGAATGATTTTGACAGTATTATCAAGCGCATGACCGTGACCCATATAGGGCCGGAGGACTATACCGGCGAGGACGGCCTTCTCTACTGCGGGAAGTGCCGCACCCCGAAACAGTTTCGCATGGACGCACCGCCGTTGGAGGGGCGGCTGCTCCCCTGTCCCTGCCGGTGTGAGCAGGCGCGGCTTGACCAGGAGACAGCGGAGCAGGAGGCCCGCCGTCACCTTCAGGCCGTGGCCGATCTGAAGCGCCGGGGCTTCACTGATCCCGCTATGCGCGGCTGGACGTTCGCCAATGATAACGGCAAATGCCCACAAATGAAACACGCCCATTTCTATGTCGAGCATTGGGACACCATGCTGGCGGAGAACATTGGCTATCTGCTGTGGGGCGGCGTTGGCACCGGGAAAAGCTATTTCGCGGGATGTATTGCCAATGCGCTGATGGAGCAGGAAATCACCGTCCGCATGACTAATTTTGCGCTGATTCTGAACAATCTGACCGCCAGCTTTGAGGGCCGCAATGAGTACATATCCCAGCTTTGCCGCGCCCTGCTGCTTATTATTGACGATTTTGGTATGGAGCGTGGTACAGAGTATGGATTGGAGCAGGTCTACAACGTGATTGACAGCCGGTATCGCAGTAAGAAACCGCTGATTGTGACCACTAACATTCCACTCCATGATTTACAGAACCCCCAGGACACCGCCCACGCCCGTATTTATGACCGCCTGCTGGAAATGTGCGCCCCCATTCGCTTTTCCGGCGAGAACTTCCGCAGGGCCACCGCGCAGGACAAGCTGGCACAGCTGAAAAATCTGATGGACTGAAAGGAGTTGCCTATGAGAAAAACGCAACAGGATAAACCCGCTGCGCCCAAGACCAAGGACAAGCCCCGCTTCATCGTGACCCGTGAATACAGCGGCAGTCAGAGCATGAGGGCCGCTTTCGAGCAGGCCATTGAATCCCAGGCTTGCGGGCAGTTTGAATCCTGGCTTGAAAAGAGGGGGAGCGACAAAAATGCCTGTTGAAAATTTTGCCGAAACATGGTATCATGACCATATCGTGTCCCTGTTCATTAAGGAGATCACCAATGAACAGGAAGAATAAATTGGCCCCCTCTGTTACCGCCTTATATTGCCGTCTCTCTATTGAGGACGGGCGGGAAAACGAGAGCATGAGCATCAGCAATCAAAAGGCCCTGCTCCGCGACTTTGCTGAGAAAAATGGTCTACTGGACTACGAATTTTACGTTGATGACGGTTACACAGGCCGTAATTTCAACCGGCCTTCGTTCCAGCGGATGATTGCTGACATTGAGGCTGGGAAGGTCAAATGTGTAATCACGAAAGACCTTTCTCGCCTGGGCCGGAACTACATTGAGGCTGGCAGCTATATCGAAATCTTCTTCCCGCGCCACAATGTCCGCTATATCGCTGTCACTGATGGAGTGGACAGTCTGAACCGGCAGGAGATGGACATTACCCCGTTCAAAAATATCCTAAATGATATGTACAGCCGGGATATTTCCAAGAAGGTGCTGGCGGGCTGGATGGCCCGCTCCCGGCAGGGGAAGTTTTTGGGTGGGCCTACGCCCTATGGACTTATGCGCGACCCGGCAGACCATGGCCACTTGATTATTGACCCAGAGACTGCGCCCACGGTCAAGCTTGTTTTCGATCTGGCGGCAAATGGATACGGAATGATGCGTATTTCAAAGTATCTGATGGAGCATAAAATCCCCATCACCCGTGTGAAAGAGCCAGTAGAATCTGAAGTGCGCTATTATTGCTGGGGCGGTTCAGTCATTAGCAAGATGCTCCGCAACCCGGTCTATA
>JAAZZJ010000308.1 GCA_014237695.1 Oscillospiraceae bacterium
TTGATAGACATCTGGATGCTCCTGTACATCTCAAAATCATGGAACAATTCATCCATGATGAAGACCCGCCTGCGGGAGTTATCTGTCTTGGTGGTGGGCGTGGTCTTGACAGTAGTGGATGCCACGATGGACTCATCATGATTGGGCAGGCGGTTTCTCGTCTCACAAACTAGGAACGATCTGCTTTCCATATCCACATTTTCCCACCGCAGGCCGCACAGTTCCCCCAGACGTAGACCGGTGAACATATCAAAGATGATTCCGAATGCAGCAGGTTCCGGTGCTAGACGGGAGGCAGTCATCAGACGTCGTTGTTCCTCTCTGCTCAGCACGCGCATTTCAGTTTTAGCCGCTTTCGGCAGGCGGATGCCTTCAATCAGATTTTCCTGCAAAAGATGGTTCTTTACGGCCTGTCCAAAGGCCATGTGCATCATGTTCCGCATGTTGGTCAGGGTTTTGGGAGCGAGGCCGCCTTTCCTGGCCTGATTGCCATTTTTGCCGCGCTCATTGAAGAATGCCTGCAAATCATCGGCCCGCAGGGTGTTCATGTACAGACCGCCGATCTGCGGCTTGATATGGGCGCGGACATAGAGCTCGTAGCTGCAATAAGTAGAATGCTTGATGGTGGGCCGGGCGTAGTTTTCCAGCCAGCGGTCCATCCATGCACCGAGCGTAATAACCTCAGATGTGGCAGCATTTTGCTGGCGAGCAGAACCGGTGACTTCCGCAGATGGCACAGGCGAAGCGGCAGTCAGTGCTTCGATATATGCTCTGGCATCTGCCTTTTTCTGGAAGCGCTTCGTTTTCCTCTGACCATCCACCTTGTATTGATAGATCCAGCTCTTGTCTTTGGCTTGGTATAGGGTCCCCTCACCCTTTGCGCGTCTAGCCATTTTCTATGTCCTCCATAGTTGTTGATTGGATCTCAAATCCAATCTCCGCATCAATCCACTGCTTCAGGTGGTTCTTGGAAAGAATGATTCGCTTCCCCAGGCGGATGCAGGGGATCCGGCCCTGATCCGCCATGCGGTAAGCTGTTGCCTTTGAGATACCGATTACAGCTGCAAAATCTGATAGTGTACAGAAATCCGAAAGATTGTCAAAACCCTTGCTCTTTCGTAAAGCGGTAGGCATGTTTCCCTCCTCTGCTTCTATGACAACTGCTCCATTTTGATTGCTTAATGCAAAACACATAATCCAATATGCCCGGTTACTGTGTCCCATACTTCAACGCCACTGCGCTCAAAAAATGCAGCAGCAAAAGAACATTTTAACGGCACTCGCCCAATACGGGCAAATTCTGAAACCAGAAGGATATCAAATCTTCCTTGCTCTGCACCAGCGCGAAGTTCAAGAAGCGCATCATCGTTTTTTGCAGGGCCAGTTTCGTCATCTACTTTTTCCCAGAACTCTCGAATAGGGAGCCAACCCTTTTGTTTGGCAAAGGCCAGGCAAGCGGCACGCTGCCGCTTCATCTCAGGTTTATCTGTCAACAGGATGGAATTTGTCCGATAGAGAATGCATACTCGTTTTTTACTACTGTTCATAATTTCCTCCCAATTTTATAAAATTTTGAAGCAACTATCGCGACTAATAAAAAAGGCTCGGACTCTCATCATGAGAATCCGGGCCTTTTCAAACGATTATAAAAAATATAAATATGGATGTACGCAGGATCATGTATATCCGCGCTCTATAGTCTGTGGGATTTGATGATAACATTTTTTGCTCTTTCAGCTGCAATATTCCAACGGGAAACTTCCTCCTGTGAATGCCAGTGATTTGGGCTCCCGCATCATCTGGTGTACTACCCCAAATGTGCGAGAGAGCGCTTGATTTTATAATCGGCCATTTTTCTGGAAGGACTTTTGTTGTTGTGGTGGTATATCTCAGCTGAAAGAATTCCAAGGCCCTCCTATAGCAATGAGCAGCGTCCCCACTTTCTCGCCTACGGAAACCGTCAGGGGTCCGTTTCCGGATGCCAGCCACCGCTGGAGATCGTCTCGGGCCACCTTGCATGGGATCAGGTCTTTCATCAGCTCATTCCCCCCATCGTCATACCTTCTTCAGTTGCCTGTGCGTCCATCTCCAGACTCTGCTGGTTCAGATCATAGCAGTAGAGGTAGCTGTAATCGCCGGTCATGGTTGTACAGCGCAGGCAGAACCGGTAATCCTCTGTCTCCGCTATGAATCCGACCTGCTCTCGCCCGATCTCACCCTCCGGATACCCATAGCACCACCGGCGCATGGCGGCATCGCTTTGCAGCGGACCACGGACCCGCAGCTCATCCACGAACTCCTGGAGCGCTGTCTTGAACTCCGGCGTGTTGAACCGGCCGCCGTTGTGGGGCCACCAGGAGTGGTGGAGCCTGCCGCCGCCAAAGTCGAGCCGGACATGGCCTATCGTGCCTGCCGCCGCATCCTCCTCCGGCTCCATCTGGGAATAGAACAGCCCCGCCTCCTTGCTGGAAGCGGGGCGCAGGATGAATTTGCGGGGATCAGAGGGACTTTCCAGATGGTGCTTCTCGCAAAAACCCGCCAGATCCAGCAGCTCCTCGTGCAGAGAAAAGCTGTTTTTGATCTGGCGGGTCAGGGTGGTTTCCCGCTTCAGCGGGACGGGGGAGAGGACCGTGGCAATACGGTTCCACGCTGTTTTGTCCTCCAACGCGGAGGGCTTGTCCGGATTCCGGTCACTCCCGGACAGGTCGTAGCAGTGCCAGCCCTCCGGAACAGACTCACGCTGGATCTGCTTTTCGGTATAGAGTACCGGCTTGCCGAACAGCTCCGCGCCTCGGAGCTGTTCCTCGTAAATCTTGCAGCGCAATGGTTTCACCTTCCTTTCTATATTGGTCGTTACAACCAATACCATACTTTTGGGCAAAAGTCTACTGAAACTTTCACAGCATCGTTATGCCGAGGGGTTCAGCATGATTGCCCACTTCATGAGTTACCATGACTGTCCTCCCATCTGGTGTTCACCATTATTCCGCCCGATCCGAATGGCCTCCGGTCCGTAACGGGCGATGACTGCCGCGCTGACAACCAGCAGCAGGGTACCATCGCTGACCAGCTCCGGGTCGGACAGTTCCTCCGATGTTGCGCCCAGCATACCGGAGCAGATGCCTTTCG
>JAAZZJ010000309.1 GCA_014237695.1 Oscillospiraceae bacterium
AGCAGGTTGTTGTCCAGGAGCTTCCCCATCAAAAATTCTGCGGAGAAGTAATAGAGCTTCCGCTCTCCCTCCGGGGCGGGCCGTTCCTCCGACAGGCGGCGGGTCAGGGCCAGCAGGGCCTCATACAGCTGGTGGTAATCGCACTGTTCCGGGGTAAGGTCAAAACGCTCCCGGGTGATTTGCACAAGATGATCTCGCAGTTCCGTCATGAAACAGATAACTCCTTTCAGAAATTGATTCACAAAGTACCGGGTCAGGATGCGGACGCGTCCCTGGCGGAAAGAGGAAGCCGCGCCACGCTCTCCCCGGCGGTCAGCTGGAAGGGGACTACCTCATGGAAGGGCGGGCCCCGGCGTTCAATGCCGCGCAGCAGCACGTCCACCCCCCGCTCCGCCATATGCTGCGTATTCTGGTGTACGGTGGCCAGCCGGGGCACCAGGTAGTCGGACATGGAAATGCCGTCAAAGCCCACCACCGAGATATCCTCCGGCACCCGTCTGCCCATGTCCCGTATGGCGCGGATGGCGCCCATGGCCATGACATCGCTGACGGCGAAAATGGCGGTCAGCTCCGGGCAGCGCTCCAGCAGGCGGCGGGCGGCGGCGTAGGCCTCCGGCATGGAATAGCGGCAGGGCTCGCACTGGCGGACCGCGTCAAAGGGCAGGTGAAGCTCCCGGAACGCCCTCTGACAGCCCAGGAAGCGGCTGTAGCTGATCTGGGCGCAGGACCAGTTGCCCCCCAGGACACCGATATGCCGGTGACCGCGGTCTGCCAGGAAGCGGATGACCTGATAGGCGGCTTCCTCGTCGTTGGTGGTAATCGAGGAGAGATTGCCGAAGCCAAGGGCCTGAGCGCTGTTGGTCAGCAGCAGGCAGGGAATGTTGATGGCCTGAAACCCGGCCTGGAACAGCTCCAGGTCGCCGCCCAGGAACATGATGCCCGGAGGCTTCCGCTCCCGGCACAGCTTCAGGGCGTAGGCCACCTCGTCGGCGTCCTCGTCCAGGTAGTAGACCGACGCGTCCCGTCCCGCGTCCCGCAGCAGGGCCTGGATGCGCTCTACCAGATCGGCGAACAGCATGTTCTGGGTGCCCTTGACGATGACGGCGATGCTGGTGCCCGCCTGCTGCTTGAGGTGCTTGGCGTTGTTGTTGGGCTGAAAGCCGTTTTCCTCGACCACCGCCATAACCCGGCGGCGGGTCTCCTCGCTGACGTCGGGGTGGTGGTTGAGAACGCGGGATACGGTGGCTACGCCGAAGCCGGACAGGCGGGCGATATCCTTGATGGTCATGGGTGTACCCTCCTTTCCGGGGACGATGCAGAAAATTCTATGGGGAAAACCAATTCTTACCCCTTTACCGCGCCTGCGGCCACGCCCTTGATGATGTGCTTCTGGCAGGCGAGGTAGAAGATGATGACAGGAATGATGGCCAGCAGAATCAGGGCCATGGTAGCGCCCAGGTCCACCGTGCCGTAACTGCCCTTCAAATACTGGATGTGGATGGTGATGGTCCGGTACTTCTCCAGATCCAGCACCAGATAGGGGAGCAGGTAGTCGTTCCACACCCACATGATTTCCAGGATGCCCACGGAGATCATAGTGGGCTTCAGCATGGGCACCACCACCGTGAAGAAGGTGCGCACGGGACCGCAGCCGTCAATGGCGGCGGCCTCCTCGATCTCCAGCGGAATGGATTTGACGAAGCCCACGAACATGAAGATCGCCAGGCCCGCGCCGAAGCCCAGATAGACCACGGGAATGGTCCACGGGGTATTGAGCTTCAGCTTATCCGCCGTGTTGGAGAGGGTGAACATCACCATCTGGAAGGGGACCACCATGGAAAATACGCACAGGAAATACAGCGCCTTGCAGAAAACGGAGTTCACACGGGCGATGTACCAGGCGGCCATGGAGGTGCCGATCAGGATCAGGGCCGTGGAGAGAATGGTGATGACCACGCTGTATTTTACGCTGTTCCAGAAGGGATAGTTGCCGAAGGTCATACCCTTGATGAAGTTGTCCATGCCCGCCCACATCTCTCCGGTGGGCAGGGCGAAGGCGTTTGTCTTGACAAAGGTATTGAGCTTAAAGGAGTTGATGAGTACCGCCAGTACGGGAAGGACGTAGATCACGCAGACAATGCCCAGGATGACGGACAGAATCATTTTGTTCCTGCGCTCCTTGGTCAGAGAGCCATTCATTACTGCTGTACCTCCTTTTTACGGGTGTAGGCAAGCTGGGCCAGCCCCAGACCGGCCACCAGGATGAAGAAGATGACCGCTTTCGCCTGGGCGGTGCCGTGGGCGTTGGCGCTGGAGTTGTTATAGGTGGTAAAGATGTTCAGAGCCAGCATCTCCGTGGTCTTGATCGAGGTCCCGCCGGGCTGGGTCAGGATGGGCTGGCCGGCGGTAAGGGCCAGGTTCTGATCGAAGAGCTTGAAGCCGTTGGTCAGGGACAGGAACATACAGATGGTGATGGAGGGCATCACATTGGGGATGGTCACCCGGAACAGGGTCTGGGCCTTGGTGGCGCCATCAATGCGGGCGGCCTCCAGCATGTCCTCCGGTACCGCCTGGAGCCCGGCGATGTAAATAATCATCATATAGCCGATCTGCTGCCAGCACATGAGGATGATGAGGCCCCAGAAACCGAATTTGGAACTCATGACGATGGAGGTGCCAAACTTGCTGAGAATGCCGTCGAAGATCATGGACCAGATATGGCCCAGCACGATGCCGCCGATGAGATTGGGCATGAAGAACACCGTGCGGAAGAGGTTGCTGCCCTTGATGTTCTGGGTCAGGGCATAGGCTACGGCGAAAGCCAGGACGTTGATGAGGACCAGGGATACCACGGTGTACAGCGTCGTGTACCAGAAAGCGTGGGTAAATGAGGCATCCTTGAACGCCCGGATGTAGTTGCCGAAGCCGATGGGCTTGGCATCGGCGATAAGCTTGAACTGGCAGAAGGACAGATAGATTCCCTGAATGAAGGGCCAGACAAAGCCAATGACAAAGGCCGCCACCACAGGGCCCAAAAAGAGGGGCCACCAGCGCCTGGTACTGGCCTGTATCATGTTGCAGCCGGAAATTTTCTTCGGTTTCAAGATATCAGCTCCCTTTTTCAAAAT